>JAJYXX010000096.1 GCA_021801545.1 Chloroflexota bacterium
TCCTGGTGAGCGGGTGGCGGGAGGGCCGCGTGTCGGAGGCGCAATTCGGTATCGCGGTCGAGGCGATGCGCCGGCTGAACCGGGCGGCCGCTGAGGTCTTTGTGGCCACCGGCCTCCGGGGCGCGACCGACGTCACCGGCTTCGGCCTGCTCGGCCACGCGCTCGAGATGGCACGGGCGTCGGGCGCTCGGCTCGTCATCGAGGCGGCCGCCCTGCCGGCCCTCAGCGGCGCCCTCGACGTTGCGGCTGCCGGCCTCGAGACGGGCGGCGCGGCGCACAACCGCCGGTTCGTCGCCGGCGTGCTCGAGCTGGCATCCGATGTCGAACCCGCCCTCGTCGCGCTCGCCTTCGACCCCCAGACCTCGGGCGGTCTCCTGGCGGCGGTGCCGGGGGATCGGCTGGGCGAGGTCGTCGGCGGACTCGAGGCCGCCGGCGTACCGTGGTGGGAGATCGGCCGGGTCGAGGCCGGGCAGGGCGTCGCGCTGACCGCAGGGCCCGAGCGTTCGTCCTGATCGCGCGGCACGAAGAGGAGAGGTGCGATGTACGTGGATGGCCCGTCGCCGTTCTTCTTTCTGGCGACCTTCCTGGTGGTCGTCGTGGTCGCGGTCGTGCTCGGGATCGTCATCATCTCGATCCTCCGGGCAACCGTCGGACCCGCCCGAGCCAGCGACGACTCCGCGCTCCGGATCCTGCGCGAGCGCTTCGCCCGCGGCGAGATCACCCAGGAGGAGTACGAGCAGGCCCGCCGGGTCCTCGAGCGCTGACGCCCGAGACGAAGACGCGGTGGCCGTGACCTGTGCCGCCACGCACCGGCCAGCTCGCCGGCCGGTCGAATCCTTGCGCCTGGTGTCGGAAATCCGACCCGGCTTGCGCACGGTGAAAGCAACCGACACGCCGAGCTGTCTGACGGTCGAGTTCTTGCACTGGGGTGAAGATCGGCGTCCGCTCGTATCACCGCGTGCCGAGAACTTGCACCCGGTGTCGGGAGACCGACCGATCCGAGCCCTTGGAGCCGGTCGGTCGGTTCGTTACTTGCACGTCGCGCAAGCCCGGGCCCGCGGTACACTCGGCGCGTTGTCGTCATGCAGGAGGCACCCGATGCCGAAGAGCTACGTACGACTCACCCGGCCGCTCGTCCGCGATGGCGACCGCCGCACGGGCACGCTCCGTCCCGCGACCTGGGACGAGGCGCTCGAGCGGATCGTTGCCGGCCTCCGGGCCGCGGGCGTCGCCCACGGTCCGCGGACGTACGGGATCTTCAGCTGCTCGAAGGCGACGAACGAGGTGAACTTCGCGGCCCAGAAGTTCTCCCGGGTCGTTCTCGGCAGCAACAACATCGACAGCTGCAACCGTACCTGACACGCTCCAAGCGTCGCCGGTCTGGCGACAGTCTTCGGAGCTGGCGGCGGGACCAGCTCATACCAGGAGATCGAGGAGACCAACCTCATCGTCCTGTGGGGTTCGAACGCGCGCGAGACGCACCCGATCTTCTTCCACCACCTCCTGCGCGGCGTTCACAACGG
This sequence comes from Chloroflexota bacterium, assembly GCA_021801545.1. Lineage (GTDB taxonomy): Bacteria > Chloroflexota > Limnocylindria > Limnocylindrales > CSP1-4 > JAKAHU01. Next base: position 1,524 of record JAJYXX010000096.1, read on the forward strand.
CGCCCGACTCTACGCGGTCGACCCGCGCCGGACGAGCTCGGCGCAGTGGGCCGACGGCTGGCTCGGGCTCGACGTCGGCTCGGACATCGCGCTCGCGAATGCGATCGGGCGCGAGATCATCGCGGCCGGCCTGGCGAACCGCACCTTCATCGATCGGGCGACGACCGGCTTCGACGCCTACCGCGAGAAGATCGAGCCGTACACCCTCGAGTATGCCGAGCGTGAGACCGGCGTCCCGGCCGAGCTGATCCGCGAGCTCGCGCACGCCTACGCCACGGCCGAGCGGGCGATGATCTGCTGGACGCTCGGCATCACCGAGCATCACAACGCGGTCGACAACGTCCTGGCCCTCATCTCACTCTCGCTCCTGACCGGGCACGTCGGGCGCTACGGCAGCGGCCTCAACCCGCTCCGTGGCCAGAACAACGTCCAGGGCGGCGGCGACATGGGCGCCCTCCCGGACCGGCTGCCGGGGTTCCAGTACATCGAGCGCGACGAGCTCCGCGCGACGTTCGACCGGGCCTGGGGCGTCGCCGTCCCACCGAAACGCGGCTGGCACCTGTCCGGGATGTTCGATGCGATGGAACGCGGCGAGCTGACGGCGCTCTACGTCATCGGCGAGAACCCGATGCAGTCCGAAGCCGACCAGCACCGGACGCGGCGGCTCCTGGAAGGGCTCGAGTTCCTCGTCGTCCAGGACATCTTCCTCACGAAGACGGCCGAGATCGCCGACGTCGTCCTGCCGGCGGCCGCATCCTGGGCCGAGTCGGAGGGGACGGTCACGAACTCCGAGCGGCGGGTTCAGCGGGTGCGCAAGGCGCTCGAGCCGCCGGGCGAGGCGCGCGACGACCTGGCGATCATCTTCGAGCTCGCGCGCCGGATGGGCCACGACTGGGGCGAGCCCGAGGCCGAGCGCGTCTGGAACGAGCTCCGCTCGCTCTCACCGGTCCACGCCGGGATGAGCTACGCCCGCCTCGAAGCAGAGGGCGGGCTCCAGTGGCCCTGCTACGACGAGAGCCATCCGGGCGAGCTCTTCCTCCACAGCCGCCTCTGGGAGGACCCGGTCCCGGGCAACCGCGCACCGTTCATCCCGGTCGACCACGACCCGCCGGTCGATCGCCTCGACGACGAGTTCCCGATCCGCCTGACGACCGGCCGGCGGCTCGACTCGTACAACACCGGCGTCCAGTCGGGCGGGTTCGCATCGCCCCTCCGGCGGGGCGAGACGCTCGACCTCAGCCCGGAGGACGCGGAGCGCTACGGGCTGGCCGAGGGCGAGCGGGTGCGGGTCATCTCGCGCCGCGGGGCGGTCGAGGTGCCGATCCGAGTGGATCCATCGCTCCGCCCTGGCCTGGCGTTCATGACCTTCCATTTCCAGGACGATGTCGCGACGAACCTCCTGACGATCGACGCCACCGACCCCAAGTCCGGCACCGCCGAGTTCAAGGCGACCGCGATCCGGATCGAGAAGCTCGGGGCGCCAGTGGGGGCTGTCGAGCGCCGATGACGCGGTGGGCCTGCACCCGACAGACCGGCATCACACTCGGCGGATAGTCGCCGCTGGTGTGACGTTCACGCTCACGGCATCGACGAAGACGACGAGTTCGTCGTGGGTCCTGGCGTCACTCGCCTGGCCGCCGAAGGGCGGCAAGATCAAACCGGAACTCCATACTCTCGGTCGGACATCTCCGCATACGCCACCGCCTGTCGAGTGGCCTCCCCATCGGTCCAGTCAAGCAACGGACCGGCAATTTGCGCTGTCCGACCAGCCACCGACGCGCCGTGATCAGCGACCTCGAACGCAAGGCGCATGCGGCGGGCAAGAATGTCGTCGAGGGAG
>JAJYXX010000229.1 GCA_021801545.1 Chloroflexota bacterium
GCGCGGTCCTCGGCGTGCGTCCGGCCACGGGGTCGCGTCCCCTTGATCGGGTCGGTCGTCACGAGACCGGCCGGATCGACGGCCAGGAACGGTTCGGGGGAGGCCGACAGGATCGCCCGCGGCACACCGACACCGCCCGGGGTCAGTGACGGACCCAGGTCGAGGTAGGCCGCGAAGAGCGCCGGGTCCCCGGTCCGAAGCCGCCGGTAGAGCGGCCACGGATCACCCGTGAACGGGGTCGCCAGGCGCCGGGCGAGGTTCGCCTGGTAGATCTCGCCCTCGGCGATCGCTGCTCGCACCGCCTCCATGCCTGCCTCGAACTCCCGGCGGTCGAGGCCGGAGACGAAGCGCAGCGGCTCGCCGGTCGCTGTCCGATCGTCCACGGTCGAGGGCCGGCCGGCCGCCAGCCAGCCCGCCAGCCGGGCCCGAACCTCCCGGAGCCGTCGGGCGAGCCGGTCGACGTCGCCGTCGACCGCGCGCCCGGCCAGCCGGGCCCGAGCGGTTCGGCGGTCCCAGGCGATCACCCAGTCGTAGAGCCCGAGCCGCAGCGCCGGCAGGCCCTGGTCGTCGAGCGCGATCGACGGCAGCCGCTCGAGCGCGCGGCCGAGATCGTAGGCGAGGAAGCCGATGAGACCGCCGCCGAACGGCGGGGGCTCGAGGCCCTCGGTCGCCGGCACGGCCGGGTCGGTGGCCGGCGCGCCGCGGTCGAGGTCGTCTAACGCGACCGGGTCGGTGGCCGGCGCGCCGGGGTCGAGCCTCGCGAGCAGCCGGCGGGCCTCGGCGAACGGGTCTCGGCCGGGCTTCGGCTCCTCGAGAACCGCGATCGGGTCGGCCGACAGGTAACTCCAGCGCGACCGCCGCCCCGGACGCGCGCTTTCGAGCAGGGCGAGGCCGGGCAGATCGCGGAACGCCTCGGCGGCGTCCATCGGGGCAAGCCCGTCGGCCTCCGGGAGACGCTGAACGCTGGCGGCCGCGTAGCCCTTGCCGACCTGCGCTGCCCGCACTCCCCGCATCCCTGTCCGACCGATGACGATCACCCGCCGATGATAGGTGACGACGGCTCTCCGCCGGCCGCCCGACCCTGCCGCGCTCCCTCAGCGATCGGATGTCACGTGGTCACGGCGGCTGAACTCGAGCAGGCGTTCGCGACAGGCGTCCGCGGCACGCTCGACCTGGCGGACGAGCCACGGGTCGACCCGGCTCGAATCCTCGATCGTGATCGTCACGCCATCGGCGTCCTCCTCGAGGATGATCCCCGAGCCGTTGCGGTAGTCGGCCATCCAGTTCGCCTGGAGCTGGAGGACGGCATCGGCGACGACGGAGGGCGCGAACAGCCAGTCGAGGTAGGTCGCGTTCATCTGATCGACGAGGTCGTCGAGCCGGGCTGGCCGGCCGCGCTCGATCCGGGCCAGCAGGTGCAGAATGCGGACCGTCGCGAACGGATCGCCGGTCTCGGCGACGACGGGGGGCGCGATGTTCGGGTCGGGCAGGCCGTCGAGGGCGGGTCGCAGGCGGAAGGTTCCGGGGGCGGTCTTCGGCTGCGTCTCCATCGTGGGGTTGTCCATTCCTGGGTCGTCGGGGGTCGATCGGGCCCGGAGGATAGCACGGTCGCCGGCGAACGAAACTTCATCTGCCCCGAACGACACGGCAACCTCAGGAGCGCATCATGGAGCACATGCTCGACCGCCTGTCCCCTGATCGCACTCCGGACGCGCCGCTGCCCTCCACTATGCCCGTGGCCGAGCCCGCTACCCCGACCGAGTCCCAGGCGGTCAGGCCGGTCCCCGTCCGCCGCCATCGCGGGCGTCGAGTCCTCGGCGGGCTCGGCGCCGTCCTCCTCGCCGTCGTTCTCTTCGGGGCCGGCGTCGGCTTCGATCGAACCGTCCTGCTCGATCGCACCCTGCTCGCCGGCGCGCCGGCGGCGACCTCCAGCCCGGCCGCGGGCGCCGACTTCGCGCTGATCCAGCAGGCCTGGGATCTCCTCCATACGAAGTACGTCGGGGCCTCGTCGCTCGACTCGAAGAAGCTTGCCTACGGCGCGATCGATGGCATGACCGAGGCGGTCGGCGACACCGGCCACACGACCTTCCTCACCCCGGACGAGCTGGCCGCGTCGCAGGCGGCGCTCGCCGGCTCGTATGCCGGGATCGGGGCCGAGATGGACACGACCGGCAGCGAGCCGGTCGTCGTCGGCGTCTTCCGGGACAGCCCCGCCGACCGGGCCGGACTGAGGGCGGGCGACGTCGTCACGGCCGTGGACGGGACGGCGACCGCGGGCCTGCCGCTCGACACCGTCGTCGCCAGGGTCCGGGGTCCGGCCGGGACACCGGTGACGCTGACGATCCGGCGCGCCGGAGCCAACCCGAGTGCACCCGCGACGCTGACGCTGCGGGTCGTGCGGGCGGATGTCACGATCCCGGCCGTCGAGTGGGCGACGATCCCCGGCACGAGGTTCGTCGACCTCCGCGTCGAGCAGTTCTCGAGCGGTACCGCCCGCTCGTTCACCGCGGCCCTGGCGGCCGCGCTCGCGACGCATCCGAGCGGGCTGGTGCTCGATCTCCGGGGCAACCCAGGCGGCTACGTCAACGAGGCGGTCGCGGTCGCCAGCGAGTTCCTGCGAGGCGGCACGGTCTACCTCGCCCGCGACGCCGCCGGACGGGTGACCCCGATCCCGGCCTCACCCGGCGGGATCGCCACCTCGATCCCCCTCGTCGTCCTGGTCGACCGGGGTACGGCGAGTGCCGCCGAGATCGTCACCGGAGCGCTCCAGGACGCCGGGCGGGCGACGATCGTCGGAGTCCGGACGTTCGGCACCGGGACGGTCCTCGGGCGCTTCGACCTGGCCGATGGTTCCGCGCTCCGGATCGGCACCGTCGAGTGGCTGACTCCGAACGGCCGCCGGATCTGGCATGAGGGCCTCGCCCCGGACGTGACGGTGCCGCTGCCCGAGGGCGTCAGGCCGGTCACGCCGAACGATCTGGCGGGACTCGGCGCGAACGGGGTCGGCCGGTCGGCGGACGTCCAGCTCCGGGCGGCGATCTCGATCCTGAGCGGTACGTCGCCGATGGCGGGCCGGGCGGACCGGTTCGAGTAGCCGGCGGGTCAGTTCGCCGAGCGCGACGGGGCTTCGGCGGGAACGGTTACAGCAGCTCGTGGTTCACGGTCGCGGTCGGGGCGCCCTCGGGCGGGCGGGGCTCCTCGCCCGGGCCGTACGCCTTCAGTGGCTCGCTGGCCGCACCCTCGGCGGCTGAACGTCTGGCGTCGGTGCCCCGCCCCTCGCCCTCGGTGCCCCGCCCCTCGCCCTCGGTGCCCCGCCCCTCG
>JAJYXX010000049.1:0-1570 GCA_021801545.1 Chloroflexota bacterium
TCGCGCTCGAAGTCGACGTAGCGGTCCGAGCGCCCGACGATCGCCAGCCGCCCGGTGGGCTCGAGCCGGGTCCAGACCCGCCGCCGCGGCAGGTAGAAGGTGATGAGCAGCCCGGCCAGGAGCGACCCGAACGCGGTCCAGACGAGCCCCTGGCCCGGGTCCTGCTTGGCGATCAGGAGCGAATACGCCCCGCCCGCACGCAGCTCGACCGAGATGTCGAGACCGGGCGCCCGGGCGACCTCGGCGACGCCGACGACGAACGGGTAGGCGTTCTGGATGTCGGGCGTCCCATCGGGCCTCGTGCCGGCGACCCGATAGGGCAGGACGAGGAGCACGGCCTCGCCGCCCGCGGCCGCGTTGCCCCCCGGCCCGGTGCCGCCGCCCACCGCGCCGCCCCCCGTCGCCCCACCCGTGCTGCCCGCTTTGGCCGGCGCCCGGTCGAGGACGAGCTGGAGGCCGAAGTCGCGCCCGGGCACACCCACCGTTCCGAACGGCCGCCCTTCGGCAGCGTCGGTGAGCGCGACCGGCCCGGACCACAGGAATCGCCCGGCCGGGTCGCGGATCGCGATGTCGGGCGCCGGCCCGAACCCGTTCTGGTGGAACGTGAAGCCGGCGATCGAGAGCGGGTCGTTCACCCGGATCGTCTTGCGCGCGATCTCGTCGCCGTCGCGGTAGACCGACAGGTCGGTCGTGAAATCGGCGAACCCGCCATCGGGCCGCCGCGGCGCCTCGAACCCGTTGTTCTTCACGACGAGCAGGCCTGGCGTGCCGATCGGCTGGACCGTCGAGGTCTCGCCCGCCGCCACGACGATCGGCGCCTCGAACCCGAAGCGACTCGTCACCGCCGCCGCGACGAGGAAGAGGATGAGCCCGAGGTGGGTGAACAGGGTGGCGAGCTTCGTGTACTGGTGGCGATCGCCGTACAGGTAGACGTTGCCATCCGCCTCGGCTCGCCGGAGCCGGAAGCGGTGCCGGCGGAGCACGGTCGCCAGGGCGGTCTCGTCGACGCCGTCCATCGCCGCCCGATCGGGCAGCCGGGGATCGAAGTACGGGTCGGGCTGGACGACCCGGATGTCGGTCGCCTGGCGCCACAGCCGCGGCGTCCGGTCGATCGTGCAGATGACGATCGAGAGCAGCAGCAGGACGAGACTGAGGCTGAACCACCACGAGGCGAAGACGTTGAAGACGCCGATCCGTTCGAGCACGGTGACGGCGGCCGCTCCGATGATCGGGTCGTAGCGGGCGTGGATGAGATCCATCTGGGCCGCGTAGTCGGTCGGGTTGCGAAACGCGAAGCCCGGCAACTGGCGAACCGTCATCCCGATCGTCGCGAAGACGGCGAGGACGATGATCTGGAGGACGGCGAAGTCGACCGAGGTGAAGAGCCCCCAGAGCCGGGCTCCGACCCGGGCGGGGAGCCCAGGCTCGACGGGACGGCTGGAGGCGGACGGGCCGGCGGGACGGCTGGAGGCGGACGGGCCGGCGGAACGGGCTGCCCGGGCCGACTCGGCGACGGAACCGGCGATCGCGAGGCCTCCTAGTCCCGCTCGGCCGCGCCCGCGGCAGAGGC
>JAJYXX010000049.1:1670-3318 GCA_021801545.1 Chloroflexota bacterium
GACGCCACCCGTGCCACCAGCTCGGCGGATCCGACAACGGCCCCGGCGAGGACGTCGCTGTGGCCGCTCAGGTACTTCGTCGCCGAGTGGACGACGAGGTCGGCACCGAGCTCGAGCGGGCGGCAGAGATACGGCGAGGCGAACGTGTGATCGACGACGACGAGCGCGCCGTGGCGATGGGCGATCGCGGCCAGGGCCGCGATGTCGGCGACGACGATCGTCGGGTTCGAGATCGTTTCCAGGTAGAGGACGCGCGTCGGGCGCTCGCGTAGCACAGCCTCGACGGCGGCGTGGTCGGTGATGTCGACGTACTGGACCGCCACCCCGAACCGGCCGAACTGGCGGTCGAGGAGGGAGCGGGTCGAGCCGTAGATCGCCCGGGTGGCGACCACCCGGTCACCGGCCGAGAGGAGCGCCAGGAGCGCGGCGTGGATGGCGGCCATCCCCGAGGCGAGCACGAAGCCGGCCTCGGCGCCCTCGAGCTCGGCGATCGCCGACGCGAGGGCCGTCGTCGTCGGGTTGGCGAGCCGGCTGTAGGCGTAGCCGGGCACCTGGCCGGTCGCGACCGCCCCAAGCTCGGCCGCCGTCTCGGCCGAGAAGGTCGCCGACTGGTAGATCGGGACGGCGTTCGGGCGCTGGTCGACGCGCGGCGCCCGGGTCGCAGCCCGGATCGCCCGGGTGGAGAAGCCACGGGCGTGGCCCGGCAGGTCGTGGTCCGTCATGAACGGATGCTACATCGAGCGGCCGGAGATGCCTCGGGCGCGGGCGGTCGCATAGTCGACCACCTGGTTCTTGCCCTGGCGCTTCGAGGTGTACATCGCCTGGTCGGCGCTGATCATCAGCTCGTCGGCGGACGTCCCATCGTAGGGGTAGGTGACGACCCCGATCGAGAGCGAGGCCCGGACCTGCTGACCCGAACCGATGAACGAGAGCTCGCGGACACCCTGGCGGATCTTCTCGGCCAGGACGAACGCGCCGGTGGGATCGGTCTCGGGCAGGAGGACGACGAACTCGTCGCCACCGTACCGGGCTGGCGTGTCGATCCGCCGGACACCCCGCCGGATGACCTCGCCGACGCCCCGCAGGACCTGATCCCCGACGAAGTGGCCCCAGCGGTCGTTCACCATCTTCAGCCCGTCGAGGTCCATCATCAGCAGGCAGAACCCGCGGCCCGACCGTGCGCTCCGGGCGATCTCGCGCTCGACCGCGGCGAAGAAGAACGCGCGGTTGAAGAGCCCGGTGAGCGGGTCGATCGTCGAGAGTCGGATCGCCGCGTCGCGGGAGCGACGCTGCTCGCGCCCGACGGCCATCGCGACGTAGGCCAGGAGGACGAGTGCGGTCAGGTTGATCGCGATCATCGCGATCGTGGCCGGGGCGGGCGGAAATCCTCCCGGCGCCAGCACGGTCGCCGCGAGGTAGCCGAAGCTCGCCACGAGCGCGAGGCCGGCCGTCGTCGCCGGTCGGACGATGAGCGCGGCACCGGCCACGATCAGCGGGTAAGCGTAGAAGAAGGGGCTCCCGGCACCGCCCGTCAGGAGGACGAGGAGGGTGACGAAGGTGAGCGCGAACGACGCCTCGAGGAGGAATTTCGTGCGTCCGAGCGCCGCCGGCGGCAGGAGGTCGTGGACGACGAGGACGAACAGCCCGG
>JAJYXX010000216.1 GCA_021801545.1 Chloroflexota bacterium
GGATGAGTGCGAGGAGGGCGATCGCACCGAGCAGAACGAGAAAGGTGAGTGAGAACACGGGTTGATGATACGGCGGGGTCGGTTCCCGGGCACCCGCTCCGGTTCACGGGTCGGCGTTCCTCGCCACGGGCCCTTGACAGCCGGCGTTCCTCGCCAATGCGCTGCTGGGGAGCACTACGCGGGGGATCAGCCGAGCGGGGTCGGCCGACAGACGTCCGGCGGTCTCGAATCGGCCGCCCGAGGTTCGATGACGCACGGCCCACGCACATTGGCGAGGATTGGCGGCCGACCAGCCCGGAATCGAGCCCGTTCGGGCTCCGGAGGCCTGGGATCCGGTCACGTCGGGGTGGATAGCGTTCGTGGGGCGCGCATTGACGAGGATTGTCACTGCCGCCGGAGCCCGGTGCGCCCTTGACAGCCCGGCGCCCCCGACCCAGGCCCCGGGCTCCGTCGGAATCGAGGTGGAGCGGACGCACTGGACGAGTCCACAGAACGAATCCACCGATTTGACGCTGGGCGGTCCTGGCGCCTATCATGGTCAATCGCGGGGTGGAGCAGCGGCAGCTCGTCGGGCTCATAACCCGAAGGTCGGCGGTTCGAATCCGCCCCCCGCAACCAACCGCAGTCAACAACGGTGCCGGATCCCGGTGCCGTTCTTGATTCCCGGCTACTCCCAGCGGAACGTGCGGGCGGCGACCGCGGACGCGCCGAGCCCCCAGGCGGCGAGGAGCGTGAGCGGCCCGACCGGATCGCCCGGCTGGCTCCCGAGGCCGATCCTGAGCGCATCCGATAGCCCGCTCGCGGGCAGGATCCGCGCCAGCGCCTCGAGTTGAGCGGGCAGGTGGTCGATCGGCAGGACGACCCCGCCGAGGAGCAGGAGGACGAGGAAAAGGGCGTTCGCGCCGGCGAGCGTCGCCTCGGCCCGGAGCGCCCCGGCCATCGCCAGGCCGATCCCCGCGAAGGCGAGCGTGCCGAGCAGGAGCGCGGCGACGGCGACGCCGAGGTTGGCCTCCGGCCCGAGCTGCCAGCCGAAGCCGATCACGGCGATCGTGACGAGCAGCGTCACCTGGAGCGCCTCGACGACGAGGACGGCGAGCATCTTCGCGGCGACAAGCCCGGCCCGCGGCAGCGGCGAGCCGCCGAGCCGCTTCAGGACGCCGTAGGAGCGCTCATACGCGGTGGCGATGCCGAGGTTGACGAGACTGGTCGAGATCACCGCCAGGGCGAGGACACCGGGCAGGAGGAAGTCGACCGGGCGATCGGTGCCCACGGTGAGGACCCTGACCGAGGCGAAGAAGATGAGCATGACGACCGGGATGACGAGCGTCACGAGCAGGTTCTCGCCGCGCCGGGCGGTCAGGCGCAGCTCCATCACGGTCTGGGCGAGCGTCGCCCGCCAGGCAGGGGCTGCCCGGGACGATCGCATCGATGGGCGAGACGGCGAGGTCGCCGGCGGCGAGCTTGCGCGGGACGGCGCGCTCACGCGGTCGCCTCGTTCCCGTCGGTGGTCTCGGCGCTCTCGCCGGTCAGCTCGAGATAGCGCTCCTCGAGCGTGCCGCCCTCGGTCCGGATCTCGACGAGGAGCCGGTTGCGGGACGCACACCACGCGGCGAGCCGGGCGATCGTCGCCGGACCTGGCGTCAGGCCGCCGATCCGATAGGCGCCCGGGCGCTCGCCGTCGTGGATCGTCACCGTCGAGCCGGCGTTGCGTGCACTGCTGTCCGCCGCGACTCCCGTGCCCGCCGCGACTGGTGCGCCCAGCGCGCCATCGGCAGCGAGCGTAGCGGCGAGGCTGGCGCGCTCCTCGTCCCCGAGCGGCGTGGTGACCCGGAACCGGACCGCCGGCAGTCCGCCGGCGGTCAGCTCGGCCGGCGAACCGAGGGCGACGAGCCGCCCGCGGTCGATGATCGCGATCCGATCGGCGAGGCGCTCGACGTCGGCCAGCTCGTGGGTCGTCAGGACGATCGTGACGCCGGCGGCGCGCAGGTCCGCGATCAGCGATCTCGTCGCCGCCTTGGCGGCAGGGTCCATCCCGGCCGTCGGCTCGTCGAGGATGACGAGCTCGGGTCGCCCGACGAGAGCGAGCGCCAGCCCGAGACGTTGCTTCTGGCCACCGGAAAGGACCTTGAAGCGGGTCCTCGCCACATCGGCCAGCCCGACGAGCGAGAGGAGCTCGTCCGGGTCGCGCGGGTCCTCGTAGAAGCGCGCGAAGAGGGCGAGGATCTCGCGCGGTCGTGCCTGCGGGTAGATGCCGCCGCCCTGGAGCATCAGCCCGATCCGGGACCGGAGCGCGGCGGTGTCGCGTCGCGGATCGAGCCCGAGGACCTGCACCTCGCCCTCGTCGGCGCGCCGGTAGCCCTCGAGGATCTCGACCGTCGTCGTCTTGCCCGCTCCGTTCGGCCCGAGGAGCGCGAACAGCTCGCCGCGGGCGACCTCGAGGTCGAGGTGGTCGACGACCGGGCGGCCGTCGTAGTGCTTGACGAGGCCCCGGACGGAGATCGCGGCGGCCGTGCCGCCTGTCGCCTCAACCGCGTTGGCGCCGCCCACTCCGGCCCTGCCGGCGCCGGTGCCGCCCACCGTCCCCGCGCCGGCGCTCACTTCAGGATCGAGGCGAGGATCCGCTCGAGCTCGGCCCGATCGCGCACCTCGCCGATCTGGCGCTGGCGGACGACCCCGGCGCGGTCGATGAAGTAGGTCTGCGGCGGGGCGACGACGCGATAGGCCGTGGCGGCCGTGCCGTCCGGGTCGGTGATCGTTGGCCAGGTCGCCCGCTGGGACGCGACGAACGCCGCTGCGGCGCTCGGTTCGTCCTTGAACAGGACGCCGAGGATCGTGAGGCCGTCGGCGCGGTGTTCGGCGAGCGCCTCCTTGAGCAGCGGGAACTCGTCCTTGCACGGTCCGCACCAGGAGGCCCAGAAGTTGAGGATGACCGGCCGGCCGCGGTAGTCGGCGAGGCTGACGGTTGAGCCGTCGAGCGCCGTCCCCGAGAGGACCGGCGCGGGCTGGCCGAGGCGGACGCCGCCAGCCTCGTCCGCCCCGGGAGTTCGCCCGAGCCGGGCGACGACGAGGACGACCGCCGTCGTCGCGACGGCGAGGCCGAGGGCGAGCAGGATGAGGCGTCGAGATTGAGGCGTAGGGACCGCCTTTGGCTACTTCGCGGTCAGTGTGCCCGTCATGTTCGGGTGGACAGTGCAGACGAAGCCGTAGGTGCCCGCCTCGAGGGCGGGCACCTGGTAGACACGGGTCGCGACACCGTTGAAGATCTCGCCCTTCCAGACCTCGGGCCCGGTCGGCGTGTCGCGATGGATGGCGACGTT
>JAJYXX010000290.1 GCA_021801545.1 Chloroflexota bacterium
TCACGATGGGCGCCCGGCCGATCGCGGTCCTCGATGCCCTCCGCTTCGGTGATCCGGGCGATCCCCGGACCCGGCACCTCGTCAACGGCGTCGTCGGCGGGGTCGGGGGCTACGGGAACTGTGTCGGGGTACCGACCGTGGGCGGCGAGCTCGTCTTCGACCCCTCGTACCAGGGCAACCCGCTCGTCAACGTCATGGCGATCGGGCTGCTGCCCGAGGATCGCCTGACGCTCGCCAAGGCGCCCGGGCCGGGCAACCTGGCGGTCCTCTTCGGCTCGACGACCGGGCGTGACGGGATCGGCGGTGCCTCGGTCCTCGCCTCGGCGACGTTCGCCGACGACGATTCGTCGAAGCGCCCGAGCGTCCAGGTCGGTGACCCGTTCGCGGAGAAGCTCCTGATCGAGGCCTCGCTCGAACTGATCGAGCGCGGGCTCGTCGAAGGTCTCCAGGACCTGGGAGCGGCCGGGATCACGTGCGCGACCTCCGAGACGGCCGACCGGGCGGGGACGGGCATCGTCGTCGATCTCGACGCGATACCCCGTCGCGAGCCGGGGATGGAGCCGTTCGAGGTGATGATCTCCGAGTCCCAGGAGCGGATGCTCGCGATCGTGCGCCCCGACCAGTATCCGACGGTCCGCGAGGTCTGCCAGCGCTGGGGCCTGCCGGTCGCGATCATCGGCCGGGTCACCGATGACGGCGACATCACCGTCGTCGAGGGCGGCCTCGACGAGGCAGGGCGACCGCGACCCGGCGCCCGCGAGCTCGCCCGGATCCCCGCCCGCGCCCTGACGAGCGACGCCATCGTTCACCACCGGCTCGCCCAGCCCCCCGCCCGACGGCGTCCCGCCCCGGCACCGGGGATGCCGGTCGAGCCGGGCGAGCTGCTCCCCGAGCACGGGATGGACCCGGGCGCCGTCCTCCTCGCGCTCATCGGCTCGGCCAACCTGTCGAGCCGGCGCTGGGTCTACGAGCAGTACGACAGTAACGTCCAGGCGAACACGGTCGTCGGACCGGGCGACGGTGCCGCGGTTCTGCGGGTGAAGGGGACGACGAAGGGGCTCGTGGCGACGACCGACGCCAACCACGGGGTCGGATTGTTCGATCCGTACCTGGGGGCCGCGATGAGCGTCGCGGAGGCGGCCAGGAACGTCTCGATCACCGGCGCCCGACCGCTCGGGGTGACGAACTGCCTGAACTTCGGCGACCCGATCCGGCCCGAGGCGTTCTGGCAGCTGAGCGAGGCGGTCCGCGGCCTCGGCGACGCCTGTCGGGCGCTCGGGCTGCCGGTAACCGGCGGCAACGTGTCGCTCTACAACGAATCACCGAGCGGGGCGATCGCTCCGACGCCGGAGATCGGGATCGTCGGGCTCCTCGATGACGTCACGAGGCGGGTCGGGCCGGCGTTCGTTGCCGACGGCGACGTGGTGATCCTCGTCGGTGAGGCGACCCCCGGGCTCGCCGGGAGCGAGTACGCGGCGCTCGCCGGGGTCGCCGCCGAGGACGGGCCACCGGTTCTCGATCTCGCCCACGAGGTCGCCCTCCAGCGCTTCATCCGCGAGGCGATCGGCCGCGGTCTCGTGGAGTCGGCCCAGGACGTCTCGGGCGGTGGGCTCGCCGTCGCGCTCGCCGAGTGCGCGATCTGGGGCGCCCGCGGCGCCCGGCTTCGCGTCGGTGTCCGCTGGGCGCCGGCGGTCGAGCTGTTCGGCGAGAGCCCGTCGCGCCTCGTCGCCACGTGCCGGCCGCGCCACGTGCCCGCCTTCCTCCTCCTCGCTCGCCAGTTCGGGCTCCCGGCCGAGGAGCTCGGTACCGTTGGCGGCGAGCGGCTCGTCGTCGAGCTCGCCGGCGAGGGAGCGACCGGGGCCGCCGAGGCGCGCGGCTCCCGGGTCGCCGACGCCCTCGACGTCCCTGTCGCCGAGCTCCGCCACGCCTGGGAGCACGGCCTCGTCCGCGCCCTCGGCGCGGACGCCTGACGATGTGCGGCATCTTCGGGGCGGTGCTGCCGGCCGGCTGGGGCAACTCCCCGGTCGAGGCCGCCCGGCTCGCCACGCTCGGTCTCTTCGCCCTCCAGCACCGGGGGCAGGAGTCGGCCGGCCTGGCGGTCAGCGACGGCGAGCAACTGATGGTCTACAAGGACCTCGGGTTGATCAACTCGGTCCTCGACGAGCGCCGCCTGCCGAGCCTGCGCGGACGGCTCGCGATCGCCCACTGCCGCTACTCGACGACCGGCTCGACGGTCTGGGAGAACGCCCAGCCCACCTTCCGGCTCGGGCCGCGCCGCTCGATCGCGGTCGGCCACAACGGCAACCTCGTGAACACCCGCGAGCTGCTCGCCCGTCTCGACGGCGGCCTCAGCCGCCTGCCGGCGACGACCGACACGGAGCTCCTCACCGCGCTTCTCGCCGACGACCCGTCGGACGATCTCGTCGAGGCGCTCTGCCGCGTCCTGCCGACGGTCCGGGGTGCCTACAGCCTCGTCATCCTCGACGAGCGGCGGGTGATCGGCGTCCGTGACCCGCACGGTTTCCGGCCGCTCGTGATCGGCCGGATCCAGGCGTCCGAGGAGGGGCCCGTCGCGGGCTCGTCGGGCGTCGGCGAGGCGGGCCGGACCGGCTGGCTCCTGTCGTCGGAGACGGCTGGCCTCGACATCGTCGGCGCCGAATACGTCCGCGACGTCGAACCGGGCGAGATCGTCATCCTCGAGGAGGGCTGCGAGCCGCGTTCGGTCCGCTTTGCGGCGGCGCGCCCGGCGCTGTGCGTCTTCGAGCTCATCTACTTCGCCCGCCCGGACTCGTACATGGAGGGCGTCAGCCTCTACGAGGCGCGCCGGCGGATGGGGATCCAGCTCGCCGCCGAGCATCCCGTTGCCGCCGACCTCGTCATGCCCGTCCCCGACACCGGGGCGGCCGCCGCCGCCGGGTTCGCCGAAGGGTCGGGCCTGCCGTACCGCGAAGGCCTGGTGCGCAACCGCTACGTCGGGCGGACGTTCATCCAGCCCTCCCAGGCGATGCGCCACCGGGGCGTGACGATCAAGCTGAACCCGCTGCGCGAGGTGATCCGCGGCCGGCGGCTGATCGTCGTCGACGACTCGATCGTGCGCGGCACGACGACGCAGCAGATCGTCGCGCTCCTGCGGCGGGCCGGCGCCGCCGAGGTCCACGTGCGGATCAGCGCCCCGCCGATCCACCACCCCTGCTTCTACGGGATCGACACCCAGATCGAGACCGAGCTGATCGCGGCCCACCACTCGGTCGAGGAGATCCGGGCGTTCATCGGGGCCGATTCGCTCGGCTACCTCTCGATCAAGGGCGTGCTC
>JAJYXX010000221.1 GCA_021801545.1 Chloroflexota bacterium
AGCAGCTCATGAAGATCGGTATCGACCTCGGCACGGCGAACGTGCTCGTCTACATCAAGGGCAAGGGGATCGTCATCCAGGAGCCGTCCGTCGTGGCGGTCAGCGACGACAACCGGATCGTCGCCGTCGGCGAGGAGGCCCGCGAGATGATCGGCCGCACGCCCGGCAACATCCAGGCGATCCGGCCGATGAAGGACGGCGTGATCGCGGACTACGTGATCACCGAGGCGATGCTCCGCTTCTTCATCGGCAAGGCGACGAAGGGCAGCATCGGCTTCTCCAAGCCCGAGGTGATGATCTCGGTGCCGGCCGGCGTGACGAGCGTCGAGAAGCGCGCCGTCCGCGACGCGGTCCTCAAGGCGGGAGCCCGGGAGGCGTACCTGATCGAGGAGCCGCTGGCGGCCGCGATCGGGGCGAACGTCCCGATCAGCGGACCGTCGGGCAACATGGTGATCGACATCGGTGGCGGCACGAGCGAGATCGCGGTGATCGCGCTCGGCGGGATCGTCGTCTCGACCTCGCTCCGGGTTGGGAGCAACAAGTTCGACGAGGCGATCGCGTCGTACATCCGCAAGAAGTACAACCTGATGATCGGGGAGCGGACGGCCGAAGAAGTGAAGATCGAGATCGGCACCGCCCTGCCGCTCGAGCGCGAGCTCCAGATGGAGGTCCGTGGCCGCGATCTCATCGCCGGTCTGCCGCGGACGATCCCGATCACCTCGTCCGAGGTGATGGAGGCGATCGAGGTGCCGCTCCAGCAGCTCGTGGCGGCGGTCCGGAGCGTCCTCGAGCAGACCCCGCCCGAGCTCAGCTCGGACATCATCGACAAGGGGATGGTGATGTCGGGCGGCGGCGCGCTCCTGCGCAACATCGACAAGCTCCTCACCCAGGTGACCGGCGTCCCGTGCCACGTCGCGGAGAACCCGCTCAACTGCGTGGCGCTCGGGACCGGCCTGGCGCTCGAGCACTTCGACTTCTTCAAGAAGTCGCTCGTCCAGCAGATCTGATGGCCGCGCCGGGGGCCGTCGGGCGGCCACGGGCGCCGACTCGGGTGGTGCGTCCGACGTGACCGAGCCCGCCTTCGTCGACCTCCACTGCCACACCCGGGCGAGTTTCGACTCGCTCGCCTCGCCGGCCGGCGTCGTCCGGTCCGCCGCGGCACGTGGTCTCACTCACCTCGCGATCACCGATCACGACCGGATCGAGGGCGCGCTCCGGGCCCGCGACCTGGCGCCCGCCAGACTGACGGTCATCATCGGCGAGGAGGTGAAGACCGCCCAGGGCGACCTGATCTGCCTCTTCCTCGAGCGGGCGATCCGGCCGGGGATGTCGGCGGTCGAGACGGTGGCCGCGGCACGCGAGCAGGGCGGCCTGGTCGGCATCCCGCACCCGTTCGACCGGTTCCGCAACTCGCTCCTGCGTGAGGCGGGGCTGGCCAGCCTGGCCGGCCTCGTCGACTGGGTCGAGACGTACAACGCGCGTGTCCTCGGGCCGTCGGGCAACGAGCGGGCGACCGCCTTCGCTCGCGAGCACGGTCTGCCGGGGGTGGCGGTCTCGGACGCCCATTCGGTGATCGAGGTGGCGGTCGCCTATTCCGTCCTCAGCGGCGACCCCTCGACGCCGGCCGGCCTGCTTGCTGCCCTGCCGACGGCCCGGCTCGTCAGGCACCGGGCCTCGTACCTCGTGCGCGGGGTGACCCCGCTGGCCAAGGTGATCCAGCGCCTGCGCGGCAACCGCCGGATCGAGCCGGTGCGATGAGCGAGCCGCTCGTCGAGCCTGCAACCCTCGCGGAGGAGTTCCTCGAAGAGCCGGTTCGCGCCGAGCGCGAGGTGAGCGCAGAGCGCGAGGTGAGCGCCGAGCAGGTCTCGCTCGCCCGCCGGCTCCGCCAACCTCGGACGATCCTCTCGATCCTCGTCCCGCTCGGGATCATCGGGCTCTTCGTCTACCTGAACCGTGATCGCCTGGCCCAGGTCCCGACCCTCGTCCTGCAGGCGAACCCGCTCCTCGTCGTTGTGGCGTTCGCGGTCTTCTACCTCGGGTTTCCGCTCCGGGGCCGGCGCTGGGCGCTCCTCCTGCGCTGGACCGGGTTCCGGATCGGGACGAAGGACGCGACCGAGATCCTCTACCTGTCCTGGTTCGTGAACTGCGTCGTGCCCGCCAAGCTCGGCGACGTCTACCGTGCCTACCTGCTGAAGATGAACAGCAGCGCGTCGCTCAGCCGGACGTTCGGGACGGTCTTCATCGAGCGGGTCCTCGACCTGTTCGCGATCGCGCTCCTCGGTCTGGCCGCCGGCTACTGGAGCTTCCGAGCCGGCCTGCCGCCAGCGATCGAGGCCGTCTTCGTGGTCGGGATCGTGGTCGTCGTCCTCCTCGCGGCCGGGATGTTCACGCTCCGCAACTTCGGTCGCCGAATCCTCACCCGGCTCCCGATCCCGGCCCGGTTCGTCGAGCTATACAACCGCTTCGAGGAGGGCGTCTTCGGTGCGATCGGCGTCCGGCGGCTGCCGGTCCTCGCGACCCTGACCGTCTCGATCTGGGCGACCGAGGCGGTCCGCCTCTTTCTGGTCGTCCGCGCGCTCGACTTTCCGGGCGTCTCGCTCGGCATCTCGGGGGCCGTCTTCGTTGCCCTCATCGGCTCGCTCCTGACGGCGATCCCGCTCAGCCCGGCCGGCCTCGGGTTTGCCCAGGCCGGGGTGATCGGTGTCCTCACCGTCGCCTACGGCGTGCCGCTGCCGGAGGCGACCGCGATCACCGTCCTCGACTGGGTGATCAGCGTCATTTCGATCATCGTCCTCGGGGCGATCGCCTACCTCGTCTCGAAGAAGCCACGCGGCGAGGGCCGGATCGCCTGACAGCCAGCTGAGCGACCGTTCGTCCCGGGACCCCGGTACGAACGGGTGATACAGGCGCACCGGCGCTCCGGTCGATAGTTGGCCCATCGCGGCACCGACCGCGCGTCGATGCACGGAGCGCCCAGTCAACGATGACGAGCCAGAATGGCCGCGCTTTCAACGAGTGGCTGCGAGCCCAGCTCAAGGCCAAGAAGATGTCCCAGCGTCAACTCGCCCAGCAGTCCGGCGTCGATCACTCGACGATCTCGCGGCTCGTTCGCGGCGACCGGATGCCGTCGCTCGGCACCGCGACGAAGCTCGCTCGCGGCCTGCGCGAGATCGCCGATGAGTCCGAGACGCCGCAGTATCTGGGGATCGTGGCTGCCGCAACCGCGAACCCGACCGCCCGCGTCGAGTACGCGCTGCGAGCCGACGAGCTGCTCAGCGAGCCGCAGGTTC
>JAJYXX010000107.1 GCA_021801545.1 Chloroflexota bacterium
CTCCTCCGGGTCGATGGCCGGATGTTCCGGACGATCGCGCTCGCCGGTTCGATCGGCCGCGGCTGCGACCCGGCCGAGGACGAGCGCCTGGCTGCCGAACTGCTGGCCAGCGCCAAGGACCGCGAAGAGCACGAGGTCGTGGTCGCGATGCTGCGCCGGACGCTCGCCCCGCTGGCCGAGGAGCTCGAGGTCGCCCCGGACCCGGTCGTCGTCACGCTCCGTCACGTCCAGCACCTCGCGACCGAAGTGCGGGGACGTCTCCGCCAGCAGGCGGGCGTCCTCTCGCTCGTCGAGCGGCTGCACCCGACGCCGGCCGTTGGCGGGGCCCCGCGTGAGCTGGCGCTCGAACTGATCGCGGCCGAGGAACATCTCGACCGGGGTTGGTACGCCGGGCCCCTCGGCTGGCTCGACCGGCACGACGACGGGGAGTTCGTCGTCGCGATCCGGTCCGGGGTCGTGGAGGACGACCGGGTCAGCCTGTTCGCCGGCTGCGGGATCGTCGCCGATTCCGATCCCGACCGGGAGTGGGCCGAGTCGGAGATGAAGCTCGATGCGCTCGCCTCGGCGCTCGGGAGGCTGGAGCGGTGACCGAGCCGGGCCGCCTGCCCCTCCCGGCCGCCACGCCGGCCACCGCCACGCCGGCCACCGCCACGCCGGCCACCGCCACGCCGGCCGCGCCGCTCCGGGCGTTCGTCGAGGAGCTCGTCCGGGCCGGTGTCCGCGATGTCGTCGTCTGCCCCGGCTCACGCTCGACGCCCCTCGCCCTCGCCCTCCGGGCGGAGCCCGCGATCCGGACCTGGCTCCATCTCGACGAGCGCGCCGGGGCGTACCTCGCGCTCGGGATCGCGAAGGCGGCCCGTCGTCCGAGCGCCATCCTGGGTACCTCCGGGACGGCCGTCGTGAACATGGCGCCGGCGGTCGTCGAGGCCCGGCACGGTCGAGTCCCGCTCGTCGTCCTGACCGCCGACCGGCCGCCCGAGCTGCGCGACCGCGGGGCCCCGCAGACGATCGACCAGGACCACCTGTTCGGCCGGTTCGCCAAGTGGTTTACCGAGCTCCCCGTCCCCGAGGCGAGCGCCGCCGCCCTGGCCCACCTCCGGGGCGTCGTCGGCCGGGCGGTTGCGACCGCTCTCGAGGCGCCCGCCGGGCCGGTCCAGATCAACCTGCCGTATCGCGAGCCGCTCGTCCCCGACGGGGATCTCCGGCCGCCGGCGGACGAAGCCGGGGGCGACGGTGCGGACGAAGCCGGGGGCGACGGCGACCGCGGGGCCCCGCAGACGATCGACCAGGCGGAGGCCAGGCCAGCCGACCCCCCGCCGTACGTCCGTCTCGTACCCGGACTCCGGGTGCTCGACGGGCCAGCGCTCGACGAGCTCGTCGGGCGCCTCGCGGTCTCGACGCGGCCGCTGATCGTGTGCGGACCGCTCGACGTTCCCTGGTTCGCCGGCGCGGTCGCCCGGCTGGCGGCGGCGATCGGCGCGCCGATCCTGGCCGATGCGCTGGCGAACGTCCGGCTCGGGACCCACGACCGTTCGCACGTCATCGTGCGCCACGACGCGATCGTCCGCTCGCGAACATTCCGCGACGCGCACGCTCCGGACCTCGTCATCCGGTTCGGCGGCACTCCCACGTCCAAGGCCCTCCTGGAGATGCTCCGCGAGCAGCGGGCGTCCCAGGTCGTCGTCGACGACGGCGGCTGGACGGAGCCGACGCTCTTGCCCGCCACAATCGTGCACGCCGATCCCGCCCGGCTGGCGGCCGGCCTCGCCGAGCGGCTCGAGCGCAGGGGCGGCCGAGTGGAACGTGACCCGACCGCGCCGGACGCCTGGCTCGACGACTGGCTGGCGGCCGACCGGGCCGCCGACGGCGCGATCCGCACCTGGCTGGCCGGGCTCGACGAGCCGTTCGAGGGCGCGGCCTTCAGCGAGCTGGAGGGGATGCTGCCCGACGGGGTGATCCTCTACGCGGGCAACAGCATGCCCGTCCGCGACCTCGACGCGTTCCTCGCTGGCGGCGAGGCGGCGGTCCGCTGCCTCGCCAACCGCGGGGCGAACGGGATCGACGGGGTCGTCTCAGCGGCGCTCGGGGCCGCGACCGCCGGGCCGCTCGTGCTCGTCGTGGGCGATGTCTCGTTCATCCACGACCTGAACGCGCTCGTCGGCGCCCGCCTGAACGGGATCTCGGCCACGATCGTCCTGATCGACAACGACGGCGGTGGGATCTTCTCGTTCCTGCCCCAGGCGACGACCGAGCGCCCCGACATCGGGCTTCCTGAGCACTTCGAGGAGCTGTTCGGGACGCCCCACGGGATCGACGTCGCGCCGATCGTGGCGGCCCTCGGCGGCGAGCACGGGCGGGTGGGCCCGGGCGAGATCGGCGCGGCGGTGCGCGACTCGCTCGGCCGGCCGGGCGTGCGGGTTCTCGAGTTGCGGACCGAGCGGCGCCGGAACGTCGAGCTGCACCGGGCCTGCCAGGGCGCCGTCGAGGCGGCGCTCGGGCGGCTCGCCCCGACGACCGCCCGATGAGCTCGCTCGTCGTCGACGGGCTCCGTTACGCCCTGCGCACCGGCGGCGACGGCCCGCCGGTCCTGCTTCTCCACGGCTTCACCGGGCGCGGTTCCGACTGGGCCCGCTTCCTGCCGGCCCTCCGTCGGAGGCACCGCACGATCGCCGTCGACCTGCTGGGCCACGGCCGCTCCGAGACGCCGTCCGACCCGACCCGCCACGGACTCGACCGGATGGCCGCCGATCTCGCGGCGTTTCTGCGCGCCCTCGACGCCGTCCCGGCCGCCGTGCTCGGCTACTCGATGGGTGCCCGGGTCGCCCTGCGCCTCGTCCTCGACCACCCCCGGGTCGTCGAGCGGCTCGTCCTCGAGAGCCCGTCAGCCGGGATCGCCGACGCCACGGAACGTGCCCGGCGGCGAGCCCGGGACGAGGCGCTCGCCCTGCTCGTGGAGCGAGCAGGGATCGCCGCCTTCGTCGATGCCTGGCAGGCGCAGACGCTGTTCGCGAGCCAGGCCGCCCTCAGCCCCTCGGCGCGGGCGAATCTGCGCCGCCGACGCCTCGCCAATCGGCCGGCCGGTCTGGCGGCCAGCCTGCGCTGGGCGGGGCAGGGGACGATGACGCCCCTTCACGACCGGCTGGGCGAGATCGGGGTGCCGACGCTCGTCATCGCCGGCGGCCTCGATCCGACCGGCCTGGCGCGGGCGAGGGCGATCGCGGCGGCGATCCCCGACGCCCGGCTGGCGATCATCGACGA
>JAJYXX010000349.1 GCA_021801545.1 Chloroflexota bacterium
GAGTACGCGAGCGCGGAGCACACCCGGGTCGCCCTCTCGCGGCTCTTCCCGCGCGTCGGCGAGGCGTTCCTGACGAACCGCCGGCGACCGATCCTCCGCTTCGAGGAGGACCACAGCCCCGGCCATCATGACATGCTCTGCGCCGCCTGCGACCCGACGCGCTATGCGACCCTCGGCGTTGTCGGCTGGCACGCCTCGTGCGAAGAGAACCTCCGCCGGGCGATGGCCGGGCTCGGTCAGGCGCAGATCGAGGTGCCCCAGCCGATCAACCTCTTCATGCACATCCCGGTCGGGGCTGACGGCACGCTTGGCTGGGAGCCGGCAGCCAGCGCACCGGGTGACAGCGTCACGCTCCGGGCGGAACTCGACGTCATCCTCGTCCTGTCGGCCTGCCCGCAGGACCTCAGCCCGATCAACGGGCCGGGGCCAAGCTCGCTCGCCATCGAGCGGATCGCGGCCGGCTGACCGGCGTTGCGGCCGGCTGACCGGCGTCCGCCGGGCTACACTGGCGCCGTGCCGGCCGGACGTCCGGCTATCGACACGAGCCCACCGGCGAGCCGTCGCCGTCCCCTGATCGCCCGCGTCATCGGCCCCGCGCCAGGAGGCGTCGCCCCCACATGACCCACCACCACACGGACGAGCGCGTCATCTCCGCCGATTCCGAGTACTACAACGCGACCTTCGTCCGACGGGTCGACCAGACCGACGACCTCGCCTACTTCTGGGTGAAGTTCGACGGCGATCCGGTCCCCTTCGAGCCCGGCCAGTACATGACGATCGGGGTCTTCGCCGACGGCAAGCTGATCCAGCGCCCGTACTCGGTCGCATCGGCTCCTGCCGACGCGGGCGGCGAGGGGTACGAGTTCTACATCCGGCTCGTCCCGATCCTGCGCTTCACGACTCTCCTCTGGCGGCTGCCGGCCGGTCACCGGATGCGGATGATCGGGCCAAAGGGCAAGTTCCTGCTCGAGCCCGAGGACGACCGGACCCACCTCTTCGTCTCGACCGGCACCGGGATCGCGCCGTTCATCTCGATGATCCGCGAGCTCCGGGCCAAGGGGCGGCCGCGCCGGACGGTCGTCCTCCATGGCTGCTCGTATGTCGACGAGCTCGGCTATCGCGACCTGCTCGAGGGCTGGGAGCGCGGCGGCGGGTACCCGGTCCGCTACGTACCGACGATCTCCCGCCCGGCCGATCCCCGGAACGCGGGCTGGACCGGGCGGACGGGGCGGGTCGAGACGGTCGTCGGGTCGGTCTGCGACGACCTCGGCCTGCGCCCGGAGTCGACCGTCGTCTACATCTGCGGCAACCCCGAGATGATCGTCCAGGTCGAGGAGGTCCTCGCCGGCCGCGGCTTCCCCGACTTCCACGTCAAGAAGGAGCTCTATTGGCCGAAAGGCAAGCAGGTCCCCTCACCGGTCGCCGGGTAGGAGGTTCGGCGGTTGGAGGTCGACCCAGGCTGGTGGGCCGTCGGGCGGCCTTCCCCCTCCGGTCGCTCTGGCCCCTCCGCGACGGACGGTCGTCGCCCGGCCAGGTGACCTTCGGCCCCCGAATCCATGCGCACTGGTGCATGGGTCGTACGCGCTCATGGCCCACCATCGTGAACGGGAACCCGTAGCCTCCGGAGCCGCATGCACGCGATCGTCTCGAAAGAACAGCTCTCACCCAACGTCACGCGCCTCGTCGTCGAAGCGCCCCGGATCGCCGAGATCCGCCGTCCCGGCCAGTTCGTCATCGTCAGGCGCGGCCCAGGGGCGGAGCGGATCCCGCTGACGATCGCCGACACCGATCCGGTGGCGGGCACGATCACGCTCGTTGTCCAGGCGATCGGCAAGAGCACCTCCGACCTCGTCGAGCTCGAGCCCGGCGAGGCGATCCAGGACATTGCCGGTCCGCTCGGCCAGCCGACCGAGTTGATCGAGCGGGGCCATGCCGTGTGCGTCGGCGGCGGGGTCGGCACCGCGGTCGTCTACCCGATCGCCCAGGAGCTCCGCCGGCGCGGAGTGAGCGTGACGAGCATCATCGGCGGCCGCTCGCGCGAGTGGGTGATCCTCGAGGACCAGCTGCGCGAGGCCGGCGAGGTCGTCACCTGCACCGACGACGGGTCGTACGGCCGGCACGGCTTCGTCACCGAGGCGCTGAAAGACGCTCTCGAGGCGGGCGGCGTCGACGCCGTCTACGCCGTCGGGCCGGTGCCGATGATGCGCGCGGTCTCGGAGCTCACCCGGCCCTACGAGGTCCCCACGACCGTGTCGCTGAACGCGATCATGGTCGACGGGACCGGGATGTGCGGCGGCTGTCGGGTGTCGATCGGCGGCGAGACGAAGTACGCCTGCGTCGACGGGCCCGAGTTCGACGGCCACAAGGTCGACTTCCGGATGCTGGCCGACCGGCTGACGACGTACCGGGCGTTCGAACAGGAGGCGCTCGAGCGACGCGAGGCATGCAGGATCGGCCTGCGCCAACCAGCCCGGGCCGGCGCGCCGGCGAGCGCGGCGGCCCCGAGCAGCCCCGGCCGCGCGGACGGCGAGACGAGCGGCGAGACGAGCGACGCGAAGCCCCCCAGCCCGGCCCCGGCCCCGGTCCCGGCCCCAGCCACGGCCCCGGCCCCGGCGACCACGGAGAGCGCCCGATGACCGAACAGCGTCCCCCGCTCACCCAGAAGGAGCGGATGGCGATCGACCGGGTCTCGATGCCCGAGCAGGAGGCCGAGCTCCGGGCGGTCAACTTCCGGGAGGTGAACCTCGGGCTCACCCACCAGCTCGCGATCCTCGAGGCCGAACGCTGCCTCATGTGCCCCAAACCCTACTGCGTCGACGGCTGCCCGGTCCGGGTGAACATCCCGCGCTTCATCAAGCTCCTCCGCGAGGGCGACCTGCCGGGCGCCGCCGAGTCCCTCCTCGACGACAACGCGCTGCCCTGCGTCACCGGCCGTGTCTGTCCCCAGGAGACCCAGTGCGAAGGCGTCTGCCTGCGCGGCAAGAAAGGCAAACCGGTCGCGATCGGCTACCTCGAGCGCTACGTCGCCGACTGGGCCCAGCACCACGCCGAGGCGCTCCCCCACCTGCAGCCCGCACCGGCCGGCCGGACGGTTGCGATCATCGGCTCCGGCCCGGCCGGCCTGACGGCCGCCGACGAGCTCGTCAAGCGCGGCCACGAGGTCACGATCTTCGAGGCGTTCCACGCCGCCGGCGGTGTCCTCATCTACGGCATCCCCGAATTCCGGCTGCCGAAGGACATCGTCCAGGCCGAGGTC
>JAJYXX010000292.1 GCA_021801545.1 Chloroflexota bacterium
GCCGGGCGAGGGTGTGGGCTTCGAACCAGCGGGTCATCTCGGCGAGCTCGGCGTCGGTCAGCCCGCTGTACGCCTTGCCGATCGTCAGGAGCTTGCCCGATGCGTCGTCGCGGACCGCGAACGTGTAGTCGGAGAGGACACCGTGGCGCTTGCCGTGGCCCATCTCGACCCCGACGACGACGCAGTCGAGCGTCGCGAGCGCCCTCTTCATCTTCAGCCAGCCAAAGCCGCGCCGGCCCGGCGAGTAGCCGCTCGTCGGGTCCTTGACCATCAGGCCCTCGTTCCGGCGCCCCCGCGCCTCGGCGAAGACGCGCTCGAGCTCGGCCGCCGAGGACGCGGTGACGAGGTGCGAGAGCGCGAACACCCCGCCCTCCTCCGCGAGCGGCAGCCCGAGCGCCTCGAGTCGCCGGCGGCGCTCGGCGAGCGGCCGGCGGAGGAGCGGCTCGACCTGCGGGCCGTTCGGTCCCTCGATCGCCCGTCCGCCTTCGCCAGACCCGAGGGCGAGCAGGTCGAAGGCGACGAAGATGACCGGCGCCTGCCGGCGGACCGCGGCCGACGGGTCCTTGCGGCCGAGCCGCGCCTGGAGGGCGAGGAACGGCAGCACCCGGCCATCGCGGTAGGCGAGGATCTCGCCATCGAGGATCCCGTCCCAGCCCAGCCCGGCAGCACCTGCCACGATCTCGGGAAACTGGCCGCTCACGTCGTGGAGGTCCCGGCTGTAGAGACGCACCTCGCCGCCGAGGCGGTGGAGCTGGGCGCGGATCCCGTCGTACTTGTCCTCGGCCCAGACCGTCGGGCCGAGCCGGGCGATGATCTCCTCGGCGTCCTCGGCCGGCGAGGCGAGCATGAACGTCAGCGGATGGAAGAGCGCCAGCCGCGCGTCCGCGAGACGGCCCTCCCGGGCGAGGAGCGCCGTCTGCCCGACGTCGCCGGTCAGCATCCCGGCCCAGCTCACCTCCTCGAGCGGCCGCTCGAACGCCTGCCCGATCGCCGCCTCGAGGAGCCCTTCCCGGAGCCCGATCCGCAGTTCGCCGGTGAGGATCTTGACGATGTAGCCCGCCGAGAGCGGGTCCGAGCGCGCGAGGAGGTCGCGCAGGATCGCCGCCTTGCCGGCGGGACCCGGCGCCCGCTCGATCGCCGCGTACGCCTCGGCGACCTCGATGACCGCCGGGGAGGCAGCCGGTTCGGGCTGGACCGGCCGGCGGACGAGGACCTCGGCGACCGCCCGGCCGAGATCGGACGAGTGATCGTACGCCTCGCCGAGGGCGCCCGGGTCCGAGCCGGCCACCTCGCTCGCGACGGCGGCGATCGTCGCCCAGCCGAGACCGGCCGCTCGCTGGTCGCTCCGGGCGAACGGGCGCCCCGTCAGGAAGATGACCGTCGGGACGAGCTCGGCCGGCTCGAGCGAGCGCAGGTGGTCGGCGATCAACCTGACCTTCTCCAAGGTCCTGGTCGTGGCGGCGACCCGCTCGGCAAGCTCGCTCCAGCGGCGCATGGCGGCGATGGTATACCTTCGTTCGCGATGTTCCCCCAGCGCTGGTTTCCGGACCGTCTCGAGGGTCGGCGCACGATCCTGTGCCGCCACGAGCCCGCGAACCTCGCGGCGTTCAAGCGCTGGTATGCCGACCCGGAGGTCGTCCGGCTGACGCGCTACCAGGACGGTCCGATGCGCCCCGAGGAGATCGAGCGGTTCTTCATGACCCGCGTCCTGGCGCCCGAGTCGCTCACCTTCGCGATCCATGTCCGCGCCACCGGACGGCTGATCGGGACGTGCGCCTTCAGCCAGGTCGACGGCGACAACGGCTCGGCGCTCTTCCACATCACGATCGGCGAGAAGGACTGCTGGGGCCAGGGCTACGGCGGCGAGGCAACCGAGCTGATGCTCGAGCACGCATTCGAGCGGCTCGGCCTCCACCGCGTCGGGCTCTCCGTCTTCGAGTTCAACGAGCGCGCGATCCGCTCGTACCGCAGGGTCGGGTTCGTCGTGGAGGGGCGGGCACGCGAGGCGATCCTGCGCGACGGTCGCTGGTGGGACGAGATCCAGATGAGCATCCTCGAGCCCGAGTGGCGGGCCCGCCGGACGGCCGGGCGTGACGAGCGGCCGGAGCCGGAGTCGGAGCCACGGCCGGAGCCCGGATCGGAACCACGGCCGGAGCTAGCCGCACCCGCGCCGGCCAACACCGTCGGACGCGCTTGATGGCGAGCACGGGGCCGGCGGCCGAGGCCGCCCGGGCGGCGTTCCGCGCCCAGCTCGACGCGAAGGGTCACGCCATCGAGCGGGCCCACCGGGCGGTCGAAGGGCTCGAGCAGGCATTCGCGGACGGCGCCCTGGTGCGCAGCGCGGCGCTCGAGCAGATGCTCGCCGACCTGGCGATCGCGCTCGAGCAGGACGAGGGCCAGCGGCTCGGCGGCAAGAGCGCCGAGGCCGCCCGCTTCATCCTGCGCGCGATCTCGCGCGAGCTCGATAAGGCGTAGGCCCGGCGCGACGCAGTCAGCCGGCGCCAGGCAGTCGGCCGGCTGGATCCTGCGACGGTGGGGGTGGATCCGTCGCCCGGTCGAACAGCGGCAGGAGCCGGTCGGCCTCGTCGGCCGCGATGTAGACCGGGATGACGTCGAGCGGCACCGCACGCTCGACGTCGCGCGGGCCCTCGAGCTGCTGCCCGGTCCAGGCGTCCACCCAGCGGCCGGCCGGGAGGTAGATCCGCCAGCGCTCGGCAGCGGGCTCGCTCACCGGTGCGACGAGCAGCGCGTCGCCGAGCAGGTACTGGAGCGGGTGATCCCAGATCACCGGGTCGTCGGGCCAGTCGAAGCAGAGGGCGCGCATCAGCGGCCGGCCTGTCTCGACCGAGCGACGCCCCTGCTCGGCGAGGTACGGCGCGAGCCGCTCGCGCAGGCGGGCGAACCGCCGGTAGAGCGGGATGACGCGCGCGTCGCCGGTCCGCTCGGCGATGTTCCAGGGCGTTCGATCGTTCGGCGGCCGGCGGTGGTGGTTGAACTCGGCGTGATACTGCATGATCGGGCAGAAGCAGGCCATCGCCGCCGCTCGCAGGTAGAGCTCGGCGCTCGGGATCTCGCCCGAGAACCCGGCCAGGTCCCAGCCCCAGAAGAAGACGCCGCTCGCACCGGCCGTCAGGCCGGCCGTGATCGAGGCCCGGAACGCCTCCCAGGTCGAGTCCTCGTCGCCCGCCCAGTGGCACGGGACGGCGCCGGCGCCGGTGAAGCCGGCCCGGCTGAACGTGAC
>JAJYXX010000188.1:0-389 GCA_021801545.1 Chloroflexota bacterium
ACGCGTCCCCGACCGGCCACCGCCGGTCGCTCCACCCCGCCGCCGCCGCCGGCATCATCGCCGTCGTGCTGCTGAGCGGCACCGCGTTCGCGGCCTGCTCCGGGGCCCACGATCCAGCCGCACAGACGGGCACGGCGATGCCGACGATGTCCGGCAACGTCCCGACCGTCGACGCGGCACCGCAGATGACCGACAGCGGCTCTGCCGCCATGGGCGCGGGTGACATGGTCCCGGCCGACGCGAGCGAAGCCTGGGCCAGCCGCCCAGCCTACACCCGCGGCAACGCGCAGACCGAGGAGGTCTACGCGTACGCCCTGTACTACCCCCAGATCGTCCGGTGGATGCCCTGCTACTGCGGCTGCGGCGGGATGGGCCATCGCAGCAACCTC
>JAJYXX010000188.1:399-3235 GCA_021801545.1 Chloroflexota bacterium
ACGCGTCCTACTGCAACATCTGCGTCAAGACGACGCTCCTCACGAAGCAGCTGGTATCCGAAGGGAAGTCCCTGCGCGAGATCAGGGCGGCCGTCGACCGGACCTTCGGCGGCTCTGCACCCGGCACGCCGACCGAGCTGCCGCCGGCGTGAGGAGGCCAACACGATGACCGCCCCCACGAAGCCGAACGCCCGCGCGGATGCGGCCCAGCTCGAGCACGAGCTGCTCGCCCGGCTCGGCCTCTCGACCCAGGCGAGCAGCCAGGACGTCGAGACGGCGCACGACGAACTCGTCAGGTTCCTGGAGAGCGCCCCGCATGAACTGAGGAGCTGGGCGCAGCGCGAGATCGCCGCGGCCGACGAGGCGTACGCGCTCCTGTCCGACCCGACGACGGACCCGGCCAGGCAATCGGACCCGATCGCGATCGCTCCAACGCCGGTCGCGGCCGCCCTGCCGGTGGCCGACGAGGAGGAATACTTCGAGGAGTTCGAGGCAATCGACCGCGAGCCGCCGAAGACGCGCAGGGCGCGACGCGAGGTTGATCGACAGGCACGAGCCGCCGGCCAACGAGCCGCAGCCGGGCAGCCCGGGACAGCGGGCCGGAGCCGGCTCGTCAGGCGGCTCGCCATCGGCGCCGCGGTCGTCGTCGGTGCCGTCGCGATCGCGCTCGGCGGCTACAGCCTCGGCGCGCCATCCGTGCCCGGCTTCACCGGGACGCCGGCCCCCGAGGCTTCGGGCGCCGGTCAGATCGATCAGGCGAAGGTCGCCGAGCTCATGAAGAAACTCCAGGCGAACCCGAAGGACATCCCGACGCTCCAGGCGATCGGTGACATCTACTTCCAGGCGGGCGACTACAACACCGCCGGCGGTTGGATGGAGAAGATCATCGCGATCGATCCGAGAAACGTGACCGCCCGGCTCGCCCTTGGCGCCGCGCTCTTCAATCTCAACAAGCCCGATGACGCCGAGAAGCAGTGGCGGCAGGTCCTCATCGTGGATCCGAAGAACGTCGAGGCGCACTACGACCTCGGGTTCATGTACCTCAGCCAGAATCCGCCGGACGTTGCCAACGTGCGAGCGGAGTGGAACAAGGTCATCGAGATCGCACCGGATTCGGACGTCGCGAAGACGGTCGCCACGCACCTCCAGAGCCTCGAGGGCTCTCCCGCCCCGAGCAGCGTGGCTTCCCCCACAGCTTCCCCATCGGCCTCGCCCGCGGCCTCGCCGACCGCAAGCGGGAACTGATCCCATGACGGGCGTCGGCATCCTGGTCGCCTTCCTGGCGGGGATCGTCTCGTTCGCCTCGCCGTGCTGCCTGCCGCTCGTGCCCGCCTACGTCGGGTGCATGGTCGGCGCCACGCCGGACGGATCGGCTGCCCGCCGCCGGGCCGCCTTCTACCAGGCGCTCGCCTTCGTCCTCGGCTTCTCAGCCGTCTTCATCGCGCTCTGGGCGTCGGTCGGGCTGATCGGTTACGTCCTGCGCGATTACGTCGGCCTGCTCCGCCAGCTCGGCGGCGCCCTCCTCGTCTTCATGGGCCTCCACGTGGCCGGTGTGATCAACATCGCCGTCCTGTACCGGGAGGTCCATCTCCCGATCGGGTCGATGGGCGGCCTGACGACGGGCCTCGGGCAGACCGCCCCGCCAGCTCCGAGCTGCGGGCGCTCGGCGCTCCTCGGCGTCGTGTTCGCCGCCGGCTGGACGCCCTGCATCGGTCCGATCCTCGGCGGGATCATCGGTCTCGCCTCGGTGAGTGCGAGCGTCGCCGAGGGCACCATCCTTCTCGTCGCCTACGCCGCCGGCCTGGCGATCCCGTTCCTCCTCGTCGCAGTCGGTGCCACCGCCGTCAGCCACCGTCTCGGCTGGTTCCGCGATCACCACACCGCCGTGTCGCGCGTGACCGGGGCCCTGCTCGTCCTGGTCGGCTTCCTGATGATCACGAACACGTTCGTTCGTCTGTCCAGCCTCTTCGCCCCGCTCGGTGTCTGAGGGAGAGCACGCATGAGCCAAACGGTTCGAACCACCGCCCTGCCGGCAGTGTCCCGGGAGCCAGTCGACGACCTCGACGGCGGCCTCACGATCTCGCCCTGGGACATCCTCGATCGGCTCTGGCACCTCTTCATCTCGATGCGGACGGGGCTCGTTCTCATCCTCGCTCTCGCCGTGCTCGGCCTCATCGGGACGCTCCTCGTCCAGGCGCCGGCAGGACTGCAGAGCGACCCGGGGGCGTACGCGACCTGGCTCGACTCCCTCCGTCCAAAGTACGGCGGCTGGACGGGAATCCTGAACGCTCTCGGCCTGTTCTCGATCTTCACCTCGATCTGGTTCAAGGGGCTCGTCGTGCTCCTCACGACGAGCATCCTTGCCTGCTCGGCAAACCGGGCACCGTATCTCTGGAAGCAGGCCACACACCCTCGCACGAACATGAGCGAGACGTTCTTCGCGCATGCACCGCTCAGCGCGAGCGTCACCGCACCGGCCGAACCGGACGCGGCCCTGGCGGAGCTGCAGGCGGCGTTCCGGGCGCGCCACTTCCGGACGATCACCGAGCGGGACGGTGACGCGATCCACCTCTACGCGGACCGGTTCCGCTGGGGACCGTTCGGGACGGTGATCGCCCACCTCAGCCTCGTCTTCATCCTCGTCGGCGCCCTCGTCGGGTCATCGCTGGGTTTCCGCATCCCGGACTTCACTGCGGCGATCGGGACGAAGGTCGAGGTGGGGAACGGAACCGGGCTGACGCTCGAGGCCAGGTCCTTCACCGACACCTACAACACAGAGAACGGCGCACCGAGCGATTACGCGAGCGACATCGTCCTCTACCGAGACGGTGCGCAG
>JAJYXX010000389.1 GCA_021801545.1 Chloroflexota bacterium
GGATGGGCGCTGGCGAGCCGGCGGATCGCGGGCTGGCCGCGGTGGCTGCTGCCGTTGTCGACCACCCAGAACACCCGCCGTGCCGAGCGGTACGGCTCGGCGGTCATGACCTCGGCGACGAGCCGATCGAATGGCTCCTTCCCGGTCGATGGCTCGCAGCGCCCGAAGAGCTTCGCCCGGTGGACGTCCCAGGCGGCGAGATAGGCCCAGGCGCCGGCCCGCTCGTATTCGTGCTCGACGAGCATCGGGTGACGCCCGTTCGCAGCGATCGTCCGATGGCAGCGGACGCGGGCCTGGATGCTCGTGTAGGGTCGGACCAGGGCGCGGTTCCGGCATTTCGGCCGGCCCGTTTCCCTGGTCCGCCCTCCGAACCGGACGTGCCCGTCTCCGAGCATCCGGCTCTCCGCAAGTCCGTGCCGCGTGGCTATGCGGCCGACTCGCCCGTCGCGCTGGTCCACGGCGAGGGAATGTGTTTGCCCCGGAAACGGTAGTAGGTGACTGCCACCCCTCCGGGGTTGAACAACGTGACCTCGCCCACCGTCGGCCACCATCCGGGGAGATAGCGGCGGCGGAGCTGCTTCCACGTGATCCGGGGGTGTTTGCGGCGAAGCCATCGAACGACCCGCTGCCACACGAAGGCACGCAGGTAGTTGAAGGTCGCCTTCGACACGCCGTATCGGAAGTAGTTGGTCCAGCCTCGTAGCACCGGGTTCAACCGGTACAGTAGGACCTCAAGGGAGGGATTGGTGCGCCTCCCGGTCAACGCCCGGACCTTGCCAACGACGGAGGCCAAAGCCTTCTTCGCCGGGTAGACGTACACGAAGCGCTTGACGGTGCCTCGCCCCCGACGCCGCTGGATGCGGTAGCCGAGGAAATCGAAGCCCTGGTCAATGTGGCTGATCGCCGTCTTCTCCTCCGAGAGGCGCAAGCCCATCGGCGCCAGCACCGCCGCCGCCTCCGTCTTGAGCGCTTCGGCGTGGGCCTCGGTGCCCGAGACCATCACCACGAAGTCGTCCGCGTACCGGATGAGCCGGTAGTTGGCGAGTCCGTGGCGCCGCCGGCGCGCCCGATCGACGTACGTGCCGCATGCCTCCCAGGCCCTGGCGAAATGATCGTCGAGGACCGAGAGGGCGATGTTGGCCAGGAGCGGCGACGCGATGCCGCCTTGGGGGGTGCCGGTGATCGTATCCCTCTGGACGCCGTCCTCAGCGAGGACGCCGGCTTTGAGGAACGCCTTCACCAGGTTCACGACGCGCTTGTCCCCGATCCGGTCCCGCACGCGCGCCAGAAGGGCGGAGTGTGAGATCTCGTCGAAGCACGCCTTGATGTCTCCCTCAACCACCCACTCGTAGTTCCGAGGCCGGGAGGCAAGGTGATAGATCTCGGCGATCGCGTCATGTGCCCGGCGGTTCGGGCGGAAGCCGTACGAACACGGCTGAAAGTCCGCCTCGAAGATCGGCTCGAGCACCAGCACCAGGGCGGCCTGGACGGTCCTGTCTCGCGCGGTTGGGATGCCCAAGGCCCGGAGCTTCCCTCCGGTCTTTGGGATGAGCCGCTCCCGCACGGCCAAGGGTCCAAACTGCCCAGACCGGAGATCATCTCGCAGCTGGGCGAGAAACCGGTCGCCGGAGGCGATGGCGCGAGGCTTCACACCATCGATGCCGGCTGAGCGTGATCCCCGGTTCCCCTTGACCCGTTCCCAGGCAACCACCAGGAAAGCAGGGTCACAGACCAGGTTGTAGAGGTCCCTGAATCGACGGTTCGGGTCGTCGAGAGCCCGTTGGTGCAGCTTGACCTGCATCCTCCGTACCCGCTGCCGCGCCTCATTCGAGTCGGGCCACGGTGCGCCGGTATTCACCGGCGTCCTTCGGACATTGCAGCCCCAGCGCTGCGAACTTGCTGTCCTCCTTCGCCATGTACGTGGCTTTCCCACGCTCGGACTACTGCGAGGACTCCGCCCCATCCCAGGGCCAACGGCCGACGGCGGACCTGCCCGTCGCCATCCTGGCTGGACGGCGAGGAGGGCAACCCCGGGATGGTTCCCACGTTCACCATGATCCGGTCGGCGGGTGAGGTGACCAACTATGCCCCTGCAGCATCGCCACGAGTACGCCGCAGGCCTTCCTCGTGGCCTCTCGGCCGGCGAAAAGCCCGACCGAAGGAGTCGCACTTGCTAGGCAAGTGCGTGCGCTGCCATCCCGGCCATCCTCCAGATTGAAGCCGGTGCTGCCGCTTGAGAGGCTTTACACGCTGGTTTCTCGCGTCCACCTTCCCGCCTTGCTTGCCGGGCGCGAACCGTCTGGAGGTGCCGGTCCGCCCCGTCGTCGTCCGGGCTGCTCCCGCCCTCTCCCGCACCTCCGGGGTCAGGCTGCCCGCAGCTTCGTCGGCCCGCTGCGACGGGCCGAAGGTGGAGCCCTTTCATCTCCACCCGGTCTCATGGCGCCTCGTGGCGCACCTTCTCGTCGACGCACACGACGTGCTCGTCGGGCCGGAGCGGCTCGCCGGCGAAGCGACCGCGGTACAGATCGAGGATCACCCCGGCCTTGCGCTCGAAGTCGGGGTCGCGCGGGAAGATCCAGCTCCGGTAGCGTCAGGGCTTCAAGGCATCCTCGCGCAGGATCCGCCACACCGTCGTGGTGCTGATCGCTTCCACGATGTCGCGCGCGACCGCAACGCGGGCGATCTCCGCAACCGAGAGGCGGCTGAGGGGGAGCCCAAGCTCAGCCGGCCGCTCGCAGGCGAGGGCCTTGATCTCGACCACCACCCGAGGGGGGAAAGGCCCGCGGCCGGCCGCTTCTGGGACGATCGAGGAGGCCGGCCTCGCGCGCCTCGAAGTAGCGCTTGCGCCAGCGGCTCACGGTCTCGCGGACCGTGCCCAGGCGCGCCGCGATCTCGTCGTTGCGCAGCCCTGTGGCGGCCAGGAGCACGATCTGGGCGCGGAACACCTCCCGCCGGGGGGCCGTCTGGCGGCGGACGCGCCGCTCCAAGATCTCGCGCTCGTCACTCGTCAGCTCGATCCGATACGGGCTTCGTCTCGACACGGCGCCCTCCCTTCACGGAGAGCGTAGCTGCGATCGTTACGCGGCGCAACTTGTGAACGGGAGTACTTAGAGAGGCAGGCTGGCAGGCACCTCTCGCGCCACCGCCGCGAACTCGGTGATCGCCTGGTCCGAGAGCTCGTGCCGGCCGAGCTCCTCGATAAGGGCGAGCGGGAGCGTCAATGAGTGCGCGCC
>JAJYXX010000394.1 GCA_021801545.1 Chloroflexota bacterium
GACGGGTCCTTCGCGGCCGGCTCGGGCGGCTCGATCCCCCGCCGGATCCCGCTGAGCCCGGCCAGGATCAGGCCACCGAGGGCGAGGTACGGGTTGCAGCTCGGGTCGCAGGCCTTCAGCTCGATGTTCGTCGATTCCATCTCCCGGCCGCGGAACGGCGAGGCGACGCGGACCGAGCACTCCCGGTTGTCGAGCCCCCAGGAGACGGTCGAGCCCGCCCAGGCCCGGGGCTGGAGGCGCTCGTACGAGTTGAAGCTCGGGCAGGTGAGCGCGACGAGCGCCGGCAGGTGGTCGAGGACGCCGGCGACGAAGTGGCGACCGACCGGGGAGAGCAACCGCTCGCCCGCGGCCGGGTCGTAGAGGAGGTTCTCGGTTCCATCGGTCGACCAGAGACTGAAGTGGACGTGGGCGCCCGACCCGACCCCGTCGGCGAATGGCTTGGGTGCGAACGAGGCGATCAGATCGTGCTGGACCTCCGCAACGCCGCGGACGGTGTCACGGAACTTCAGCTGGTTGTCCGCGGCCCGAAGAGTGTCAGCGTAGCGGATCGCGATCTCCTGCTGGCCGGGGCCGTACTCGTTGATCGCCTGCTCCACCTCCATCTCCTGGGCTTCGAGGGCGGAGACGATGTCGTCCATCACATGGGCCACACGGTCCATCCCGGCGGACGAGTAGACGGGACCGTTCCCGTACGGGCGGACGACGCCGTCGACCTCCTCGGCCAGGTAGAACTCGTTCTCGAACGAGGCCATGACGCGGATCCCCGCCTCGGCCGCGGCGGCGATCGCCCGCTTGAGGAAGCTGCGCGGGCAGCCGCCCCAGTCGGTCCAGTCGTGGCCGAGCTGATCGCAGAGCAGGCTGGCCGTCCGGGGCACCCAGTCGAGGCGACTGTACGTGTCAGGGTCCGGCACGATCCGGATCTCGCCGACCGGCTCCATGCCGGCGATCGGCACGAACTGCTCGAGCATGTTGATCGCGTTCTGGGCGCGGGTCAGCCCGACGCCGCCGCGCATCCGGATCGCCAGCCGGTCGACGTGGACGTTCTTGCCTCGGATGACGCCCGACGGGTCGCAGTACAGGAACCGGACGAGCCGGACGCCATCCTCCCTCGCCTGGGCCACGACATCCTCGACGGTCACGCCCATCTCCACCTCTCAACGATGTTCGGCTTGCTGTCCGGATTGCCGGTTCGGCTTGCCCCGACCGTCCCCGCCCACACCCTCCGGGACCTCCGCCCGTCACTCTACGGCGTGACGGCGTGGCGTGTCAGCCGGTCCAGACTGCGGCCTCCTGCTGCTGAACCCGTCCGGTACGGGAACAGGGGCCGGACGGCCCCCGTCCGTGACTCGCGGCAGCGGTCAGCCCATCTCAGCAGGAACTGATACGATCCCGGCTGAGATGGACAGGCTGCGAACGCGTCTGCCCGCCAGCGGAGGGAACGAAGCCCGATGACGACCCGCCTGCTCGCCAAGCTCGAGGATTTCCGGCTCCTGCCGTTCTTCGTCGTCATCAGCATGGCGATCGGGATCGGGATCGGGAAGGCCCTGTCAATCTCGGACTTCACCCTCACGCCGCCGATCGATGCCCTCAAGGCGATCGCGGGTGGGACCTTCGTGCTGACGGTCCCGAGCGTAATCTCGCTGGGCGTCCCGTTGGGGCTGTTCGCGATGATGTACCCGGCGATGACGAACGTCCGGGTCGACGAGATCGGTGAGGCCTTCCGCGCCCCGCGCCAGCTGGCAGTCGTCCTGCTCTTCAACTACCTCGTCGCGCCGTTCCTCATGCTCGGCCTGGCGAACGTCTTCGTGAGCGACCCCGAGCTGCACACCGGCCTCGTCCTCTACGGCCTGGCCCCGTGCATCGCGATGGTCATCATCTTCACCTTCCTGGCCAAGGGGAACACCCCGATGGCGCTCGTCTTCGTGGCCCTCAACTCGGTCGCCCAGATGCTCCTCATCCCGGTCTACGCCCGGCTCCTCATCGGAAACGTGCGCTTCGACGTGTGGGTCGTGGCCGAGAGCGTCGTCCTCTACCTCGGCCTGCCGCTCCTCCTCGGCGTGCTCACCCGCCAGGCCGTGACCCGCCGCGGCGGCGAGGCGGCGATGGAACGGCTCAAGCCCGGCCTCAACGCGCTCTCGATCCTGGGCCTGCTGTTCACCCTCATCGTCATGTTCTCGCTCAAGGGCGACCTCATCCTCGAGCGGCCGGGGATCGTGCTCGAGATGGCGATCCCGATGGCCCTCTTCTTCGCGGTCATGTTCTTCGTCGTCCTGCTCGTGGGCTCGCGCCTGCGATTCCCGTATCGCGACGCGGTCGCGGTCGCGTTCAACGCGACGGGCCGGGACTTCGAGATCGCGATCGCGATCGCGATCTCCGCCTTCTCGCCGACGGTGGCCCTCGCCACCGTGGTCGGCCCGTTGCTCGAGGTCCCGGTCATGCTCGCGCTGGTCTGGGCGGCGATCCGTCTTCGCGGCCGGTTCTTCGACAGCCCCGGCCTGGAATGGGCGCCCGAAGTCGTGCTTCGTCCCGCGCTCGCGTCGGAACCGATCCTCGAGCCGGTCGTGGAGGAGGTCGATGCGGACTGAACTGCCGGTCCTGCCGGAACTGCGCCTGGACATCCCCCGGCCGGACGTCGCCGAGGCGGCAGCCACGGCCGCGGTCCTGGGCGATCCCGTTCGGGCCGGGATCCTGGCTCTGCTCCGCTCCGGACCGCACTGCGTGTGCGAGATGGCTGCCGCGCTCGGCGAGCGCCAGAACAATGTCTCGAACCACCTTGCCCGCCTGCGCCGGGCGGGCCTGGTACGGGCCAGTCGCCACATGGTCGACGCCCGCTGGGTCTACTACGAGCGCGCTGAGCCCGCCTGCGCCGCCGCGCTGGACCGGCTGGGGAGCCTCCTGCGATGACCGCCCTGGCGCTTCGGCGCGCCCGCCTTCGTCCGTGGCCCTCGCCAGCCTGAGCCGTCACAGAGAATGGGATGTGCTTCCCCAGGTGACGCCGCAATCGACGATCCTGCTGCCGCCATGACGTCGACACCCGGATGGGTCACCGCGCCGCACTGGTAGAGACCGCGGATCGGCGAGCGGTGATCGCTCCAGTGAGGCACCGGGCGCCAGGCGAAGAGCTGGTCGAGCGACAGCTCGCCACGCATGATGTTGCCGCCGGCGAGGCCGTCCTCGTGCTCCATCTCGTACGGGCCGACCACCTGACGGTGCTCGATCGCACCGCG
>JAJYXX010000105.1 GCA_021801545.1 Chloroflexota bacterium
TCGGCCATGACGCCCGAACCGACGGTCGCGATCGTCGCGTTCTCGAGAGGAGACATTCCCGCGAGTATACCGGCGGACGAGGCCGTCGCCCGGCCCCCGACGATCAGCGTTCGTCCCTGTCGGACGCTGATGGCCGCCCTGGCGATCGAGCATGGCGCCACGCTGGTGACGACGGACCGCGACTTCGCGCGCGCTTCCCCGGGCTGCGCTTCCGCGACCCGCTCACGAGCTGACTGGTCGCTGCGCCGACAGGCACGGCCGGGCTCGTCATGGCTGCACGCGCGTTTCGAGGAGCGGGGCGCGTCCGAATGAGCGCATCGGCGGCGACCCGGGTTCTCGATGAGCACCGCCTTGGTCGCGGGTCGGCTACCCTGTTCGATGACAGGAGGCCTCCAATGACAACCCAGCGTCGCTCCCTGGTCGCCCCGCTCCTCGCCGTGCTCGTCGTCGGCGGGTGCGCCGTGACCGGAGGGGCCACGTCCAGCCCCAGCTTGGGGTCGCCCAGCCCGGTGGCGACGGCGTCGCCATCGTCTGCCTCGCCGACTCCCGGCGGGTCGATCGCCCGAGCCTGCGACGCAACCAGTCTCGCTGCGCGGATTACCGGGTGGGAGGGCGCGGCAGGGCACCGGATCGCCACGGTCGAGCTGAAGAACACCGGCAGCGAGTTGTGCACGATCCCGGCGCTGCTGCAGCCACAGCTTGTCGACGGGAAGGGGGCAGTCCTGATCGACGGCAAGGCCCCGCAGGCTTCGCAGACGGTGACGGTGTCGTCGGGAGCCGTTCTGAAGGCCCTCGTCCAGGACGGCAACTACTGCGGGGCCGCTCCTACCGCCCCGGTCACGGTCGCGTTCGTCCTTCCGTCAGGCGCGGGTCGGATCCTCGCGTCGCCGCTCTCGCCGACTGACACGAGCGGCGTCCCACCCTGTTCCGGCAACCCCGGCTCGCCAGGGGACATCGAGATGCAGCCCTGGAAGGCCTGATCTTCGGAC
This sequence comes from Chloroflexota bacterium, assembly GCA_021801545.1. Classification (GTDB taxonomy): domain Bacteria; phylum Chloroflexota; class Limnocylindria; order Limnocylindrales; family CSP1-4; genus JAKAHU01. Next base: position 990 of record JAJYXX010000105.1, read on the forward strand.
CCTACCCAGACCGAGGCGATCGGGCCGATCGATGACCTCTCCTCGTTCCGGCCGCCAGCGCAGACCTTTGGGATGCTCACTGGCGTAGCGAAACCACTGACGCGCGCCAGTTCCGTCTGGTAGCATCGCCGGCAACTGCTCGGCCGGAGCCTGGACGACGACCATGGCTACGGGCCACACTGGCAGTCTTGCACGCGCTCAGCCGGGGCCACTTGTGGCTCGGAGGGTTCGTGTCTCACCCTGGTGGCTGGGCCCGTCGTCCTCGGTCACTCGGTTCGGTCTGAGCGCGGCTTCGCCGCTCCCACCCCAGCCAGGAGGGAGGAGGAAACCGAATGCGCCTGCATCGCTCGCGGCTCCCGGGCGTCGTCGCGCTCCTCGTCGCCGTGACGGTCCTTCCGCTCGCGCCGGGCGTTGCCTCGGCCGACTCTGACTACGCCGCGAATTGCTTCGTCAATCTCCGAGCGACGCCCTCGATCTCGGCCTCGATCCTGGCCGTCATCCCGACTGGGACCGTGGTCACCACTACCGGAACGGTGTCTGGCGACTCGTGGTCGGCCACGTGCGTGACGTCGGTCGCGGGGAATACCTGGTACACGGTCATTGCCGTCAACGGCACGAGCGTCTCGTCGCTGTATGGCGTGGGGGTCGTGTACGCGGCGACGGGCCTCTTTCAGCCGTCGAGCCCTCCCCAGCCGTCGAGCTCTCCCCAGCCGTCGGACAGCCCCCAGCCGTCGAGCTCTCCCCAGCCGTCGGTCACGCCTCAGCCGTCGAGTTCTCCCCAGCCGTCGGTCACGCCTCAGCCAGGGCCCTTTCTCGAGGGGATCGACGTCAGCCACTGGCAGGAGGCGATCGACTGGCCGCAAGTGGCCGGCTCGGGCAAGCGCTTCGTGATCATGAAGGCGACCCAGGGCCAATCGTTCCTCGACCCGATGTACGCGGCCAATCACGCGGGCGCCCGAGCGGTCGGGCTATCGGTCGGCGCCTACCACTACGCCACGCCCTCGAGCGACCCCAACGACGCCGTCCTGGAGGCCGACTGGTACGTCGCGAACGCCGGGCTGCTCCCGGGCGACCTCGTTCCGGCCCTCGACCTGGAACAGAACGGCGGGCTGTCCACGAGCGCCCTCCAGGCGTGGGTCGGCGCGTGGCTCGGCGAGGTCTACGCGAGGCTCGGGGTCCGGCCGATGATCTACACGAGCCCGAACTTCTGGAAGAACTCGATGGGCGACACGACGATGTTCGCCGACCAGGGCTACGCGGTCCTGTGGGTCGCCCACTGGTTCGTGACGAGTCCGACCGTCCCGGCCAACAACTGGGGCGGGCGCGGCTGGACGTTCTGGCAGTACGACGACTGCGGCTCGGTGCCGGGAATCTCCGGCTGCGTTGATCTCGACCGCTACAACGGCCTCGACCTAACCACCGTCACGTTCAACTATGCCGCCCTACCGCCGAACCCGTCGCCGATCCTCGCCGGCATCGCGCCGGCCAGCGCGCCGGCCGGCGGCGGCGATCTGACCGTGTCGATCCAGGGCGCCAACTTCGCCTCGGGCGTGTCCGCCGCCTTCTGGAACGGGACGGCGCTCGCCACGACCTACGTCTCGCCGGCCCAGCTGACAGCGATCGTGCCCGCCGTACTCACCGCCTCGCCGGGCACGGGCACGCTGACCGTCGTGAACGAGCCCCCGGGCGGCGGCGCCAGTGCTCCAGTTCCGTTCACGCTCACCGAGCCGGCCCAGATCACGATCTCGACCTCGTCGAGCGTGATCCTCTGGGCGACGGGCGTGAACCTCACGATCACCTTCGAGACGAACGGGGCGAACCGGACGTTCGTCCTCGAGGGCGCCCGGGACGGCCAGTCCTGGGCGCCGATCGCGACGCTCACGACGGACGCGTCGGGGGTCGCGAGCTTCGCCTATCGACCGCCCACGAACCTGTACTACCGCGCGGTCTTCGCCGGGGCGCCCGATCTCGGGGCCGGAACGAGCAACATCGTCCGGGTCGTCGTCCGCCAGCTGGCGTTCCTCCGACCGACGAGCACGGGCGTGTTCGTCACCCGGCTCGGTGCCACCTCGAGCATGTACACGCTCGTCCGACCGACTCGGCCGGAGCTGCCGGCGGCGAAGGTGACATTCGAGTTCTGGAAGTTCACGTCCGGACGCTGGGTCCGTGTCACGACGCGCAACGTGTACGCCGACTCGGCTGGCTATGCGAGGCTCGCCTTCAGGTGGCCGTCGC
>JAJYXX010000015.1 GCA_021801545.1 Chloroflexota bacterium
CGGGTCGTCGTCGTCATGCCGGCCTACAATGCCGCCCGGACGCTCGAGCGGACGTACGCCGACATCCCCCATGACCTCGTCGACCGGATCATCCTCGTCGACGACCTCTCGCGCGATGAGACCGTGCAGGTCGCCCAGCGCCTGGGGCTCGACGTCATCATTCACCGCCAGAACCTGGGCTACGGCGGGAACCAGAAGACGTGCTACGACGCGGCGCTCGCGACCGGCGCCCGGGTCGTCGTCATGCTCCACCCCGACTACCAGTACGACGCGACGCGGATCCCCGCCCTGATCGAGCCGATCCTCGCCGGCCGGGCGGACCTGATGCTCGGCAGCCGGTTCCTCGGCGACCCGCTGGCCGGCGGCATGCCCCGCTGGAAGTACGTCAGCAACCGCTTCCTGACGACCCTCGAGAACGCCGCCTTCGGGCTCCGCCTCTCCGAGTACCACACCGGTCTGCGCGCCTACAGCCGGCGCCTGCTCGAAACGATCCCGTACCGGCTCAACAGCAACGACTTCGTCTTCGACCAGGAGCTGATCACCCAGGTCGTGGCGGCCGGCGAGTTCAGGATCGGTGAGATCGCCGTCCCGACCCGCTACTTCGAGGAGGCGAGTTCGGTGGGCCTGAAACGGAGCATCGCCTACGGGCTCTCGACGCTCCGGGTGGTCGCCCGCTATCTGCTCCACCGTTCGAAGCTTCGCCGCTCGCCGAAGCTGACGGCCCGGCGACCGACCCCCTGACCGACCGATGAACGGCGGTCGCGTGCGGCTGGCCCGGGGGGCGATCGGAATCGGCATCTCGGCGCTGGCGCTCGTCCTCGTCCTGCGCCAGGTCGACCTCGCCCGGACGGCCGGGGTCCTCGCCGGCGCCATCCCCGGCTGGCTCGCCCTCATGGTCGCCTTTCAGCTCGCCGACGTCTCGCTCCGCGGCCTGCGCTGGCAGCGTCTGCTGGCGCCGATCCGGCGCGTCGCCCTGTCGCGAACGTTCGACTACCTGCTCGTCGGGTACCTGGCGAACAACATCCTGCCGGCCCGCCTCGGCGAGCTCGTCCGCAGCCACTACCTCGGCGACCGCGAGGGGATCAGCCGGACGACGACGCTCGGCACCGTCGTCGTCGAGCGCACCGTTGATACCGCCGTCCTCGTGGCGATCGCCTCGCTGGCGATCCTCGTCCTCCAGGTGCGCGGCGTCGTCGCCAGCGCCGTGCTCGTCGGCCTCGCCCTCAGCGGGTTGCTCGTCGTCGGGCTCGGCGTCGCCCTCGTCGCCCATCGCCTGCCGGGCGCCGGGCGGGTGATCGCCGTCGTCGGCCGCTGGCCGCAGGTCCACGAGCTCGCGCGCCGGCTCCGGGGCGGGCTGGCCGTGGCCAGTCGACCGCGGACGCTCGGCCAGGCGATCGGGCTCAGCCTGCTCGCCTGGCCGTCGACGGTCGTCGCCACCGCGGCCGCCGGCCAGTCGATCGGGCTCGAGCTGACAACCGCGCAGGCGGCCCTCTTCGCCGCCGGGACCGCCCTGTCGACGGCGATCCCGTCCGGCCCGGGCTATCTCGGCACGTTCGAGCTGGCCGGGGTGGCGATCGGGGCGGTCCTCGGTATCCCGGCCGAGACGTCGTTCGCGCTCGCCCTGATCGTCCACGCCTCGGTCCTCGTCATCACCTCGGCCGGCGGCACTGTCGCGTTCCTGCGGATCTGGCGGCGCTCGCCCGCGGTCGTGGTTCCGGGGATGATCGAGCCGTCAGCGTGACGGCGGGCTCGATCATCCCATCGGGGTGACGCGCGGCACCTCGGTGCAGATCTTCCCTGCCGGTACGACGAACGACAGGCCGTTGACGGCCCACGGGGTGCGAGCGTCCACGCCGCGTCTGTCGGCGGCGCCGTAGACCTTCGTGACGTGCTCGAACTCGACGGTCGCCGCGCGGCGACCGTCGCGGGCGCGCCGGGCACGAGCGGGACTGGTTCACTCATGGCTCGAAACCGGACCGGTTTCGGTCCGGATGCGCGAGCGGCCGCCCCGAAATGTTGGTGAACCTTCATGGAATCGCGGCTCGATGCGCAATCCGACGCTGCTACGGTCATGGCACCGAAAGGAGGCGCGAGCGATGGGGCGAGCGCTGGGCGACTATCGACAACGGGCCCGGATCCTCTGGCCTCGACTCGATCCGGAACGGTTGCGCCGGACCCGGGGCGACCCGCTGCGGATCCTCCACCTCGTGGAGGCACGCAGCGCCCTCCCCCGCGAGGTCCTCCTGGCGATGCTTCTCGGAGTCGATGTCGGGCAGGCGGCCGAGCTACCTCGGGGCGGGACCGTCCAGGCCGGTCAGCCGGCGTCGACGAGCGGCTTCACCTCGCCGATCAGGCGCTCGATCGTCTCGATGTCGTACGGGGCGCCCATCTCGACGATCACGGTCGAGAACCCGACCTCGACGTAGCCGCGGATCTTCTCGACGAGCTGCGGCACGGTCCCCGTCCAGAGGGTGGCCGGACCGTCCCATGCCTCGCGCGGCGTCCGGTTGTGGGCCATCTGGGCCGCCCAGACGCGCTCCGCCTCGGCCGGGTCGTCGCGGATGACCATCTTGCAACCGACCGTCCGCTCGATCGCGGCCGGGTCGCGCCCGACGTCGGTGCAATGGGCGCGGAGGATCTCGTCCTTGTGCCGGAGCACGTCGGGCGTGCCGAAGACGTTCCACATGTCGGCATACTTCGCCACGGTCCGGAGCGTCTTCTTCTCGCCGCCGCCGCCGATCATGATCGGCAGGTGCCGCTGGAGGGGGAGCGGCTGGTGGCGCAGCGCCCGGAACTGGTACTTGGCGCTCTCGTACGTGACCTCGCCGCCGTCGAGCAACGTCCGGATCGCGCCGACCGACTCGTCGAGCCAGTCGAGCCGCTGGCCGAATCCGGAGCCGAAGTCGATCCCGTGCGCCGTGTGCTCGAGTTCGAACCAGGCGCCGCCGAGGCCTATGATCGACCGGCCGCCGCTGATGTGGTCGAGCGTCGCGATGCTCTTGGCCACGATCCCGGGGTTGCGGAACGTGTTCGCACCGACGAGCAGGCCAAGCTGCGCCCGCTCCGTCGCCATCGCCCACGCGGCGAGGACCGGGTAGCCCTCGAAGATCGGCTGGTAAGGGTCGCCGTAGATCGCGTACAGGTGGTCCCAGGTCCAGAGGTGGTCGTAGCCGAGGCGATCGACACGCTTCGCAGCATCGAGCATCGGCGGCCACTCCGT
>JAJYXX010000172.1 GCA_021801545.1 Chloroflexota bacterium
CTCTATCGGCTCGTCGATGCGGCGGAGGCGCTCGCAGGCGGTCTGCTCGACGAGCGCCAGGGCGAGGGCGTGACGCTCATCGAGTGGGCCGAGCGGCTCCGCGACGTCCTCCCGGCGGCGCGCCTCGAGGTCATCATCGAGGGCACCGGCGATGCCCCGCGGACGATCACGCTGCGCACGACCGACGAGCGCTACCGGCGCTTCCTGGAGGCGGCGTGAGCAGGTCTGCGACATCCGGGGGCGGGCGCCTGGCGGGACCCGGGAGGGCGACAGCCCCCGGACCTGCGTCCGCGCCAGCGCCCACGCCTACCGCCCTGCCGGGTGTATCTGCCCGTGGCTGGATCCTCGCTCTCGACACCGCCAGTTCGACGGCACTTGTCGCCCTCGGCGACACGGCGGGCCGGCTGATCGACGAGCGGACCTGGCGGGCCGGCTATCGCCACGGCGAGGAGCTTCTGCGCCGGATCGACGAGCTCCTGGCGAGCCACTCGCTGCCCGTGTCAGCGCTCGGCGCGATCGTCGCGGGGACCGGGCCCGGCGCCTTCACCGGGCTGCGGGTCGGCCTCGCCACGGCCAAGGGCCTCGCCTGGGGCCTCGGCCGGCCGCTCGTGGGGGTCCCGACCGGGGAGGCGCTCCTGGCCGCTACGGCCGAGGCGGGGGCGCGCCCGCCGCTCGCGCTCCTCCTGCCGGCCGGCTCGTCCGACCGGGTCCTCGTCCGCGACGGTTCGGTGCTGCTCCTGACCGGGGGCGTGGAGCCCGACCTCCCGGCCGGCACGACGCTCGTGGCGGTCGACCTCGACGGGCGGGCGCCGGAGGCCGCCTCTTCGCTCGGCCGGGCCGCCCTCGCCGGGCTTGGCGCCGTCCTCGTCCGGCTTGGCGCCGCGCGACTGGCGGCCGGCGAGCCCGACGATCTCGCCCGGGTCGTGCCGGAGTACGTGACGCTGCCACGCGGCGTGCGCGAGCAAGGTGGGGAGGTGGCATGGTCGCGCGACCACCGGTGAGATTCGCGATCGAGCCGATGACGTTCGAGGATCTGGCGGCCGTCCAGGAGATCGAGCGCCTCAGCTTCACGACACCCTGGCCCTCCCATGCCTACCGGACCGAGCTCGAGTCGAACCGGCTCGCGACCTACCTCGTCGTCCGGGTCGCCGGGCGGGTCGTCGCGTATGCCGGGATGTGGCTGATGGTCGACGAAGCGCACATCACGACGTTCGCGGTCCACCCCTCGTGGCGCCGGCGGCGGATCGCCGAGCGGCTCCTGATGGTCCTGCTCGAGCTCGCCCTGCGTCGCCAGGCACGGGAGGCGACGCTCGAGGTGCGCCTGTCGAACATCCCGGCTCGTCGCCTGTACGAGAAGTTCGGCTTCCGACCGGTCGGGATCCGGCCGCGCTACTACAGCGACGACAACGAGGATGCCCTGATCATGACGACCGAGACGCTCGATGGCCCGGTGATGACGGCCCGCCTGGAGCGGCTGCGGGCAGAACTGGCGGACGCCCCGCTGCCGGACGCTGCGCCGTGAGACCCATCAGCGGACCGCTCGTCCTGGCGCTCGAGAGCAGCTGTGACGAGACCGGCGTCGCGCTCGTCGAGGGTGGCCGGCGGATCCACGCCAACGTCGTGGCCAGCCAGGTCGCGCTCCATGCCCCGACCGGCGGGATCGTGCCGGAGGTGGCCGCGCGGGCCCACCTGCGCTGGATCGTGCCAGTTCTCGACGAGGCATGGCAGGCGGCCGGCGTCGGTTGGGGCGACGTCGCCGCGATCGCGGTGACCCGCGGGCCCGGGCTCGCTGGTTCGCTGCTCGTGGGCATCAACTTCGCCAAGGCGCTCGCCTACGTCCACGAGAAGCCGCTCGTCGGGGTGAACCACCTCGAGGGTCACCTCTACGCCGCCTGGTTGCTCGACCCGGGCGAGCCCGGGAAGCCAGAGCCCGTCTTCCCGCTCGTCGCTCTCATCGTGTCGGGCGGCCATACGTTTCTGGTCGAGATGCGCGACCACCTCGGCTACCGGCTCCTGGGCGAGACCGTCGACGATGCGGCGGGCGAGGCGTTCGACAAGGTCGGCCGGCTGCTCGGCCTCGGCTATCCGGGCGGGCCGGCGATCATGGCGGCGGCCGCAGGCGCGACCCGGCGCGACGTCGTCTTCCCGCGCGCCTGGCTCGGGGACTCGTACGACTTCAGCTTCAGCGGCCTGAAGACAGCGGCGCGCCGGATCATCGCCGCGGCCCGGGCGGACGAGGGCCTGTCGGCCGACGACCCGGACGCCCGCCTCTCCGAGGCAACGACGGCCGAGCTCGCCTACGGGTTCCAGGAGTCGGTCGTCGACGTCCTGGCCACGAAAACGATCCGGGCCGCCGTGGCGACCGGCGCCCGGTCGATCATTCTCGGTGGCGGCGTGGCGGCCAACCGCGTGCTCCGCGAGCGGCTCGCCGCGGAGGCCGAGGCCCGCCGGCTGCCGCTCGTCGTCCCACGGCCGGGCCTCTGCACCGACAACGGGGCGATGATCGGCGCCGCCGGCGCTCGCCGCTTCGAGGCGGGGGAGCGGGCAGGGTACGAGCTCGACGCCCGACCCTCTCTGCCGCTCGCGACCGGGGCATGACCGGGTGAGCGACGGGAACGGCACGGGCGGGGTGGACGGCGGAACCACCGGGGGCAACGGCAGCGGTGCGGGCGGTTCGGCCCGGCCGCCTCGTCTCGATCCGTTCGCCGTCCGGCGGGCGCTCCGCGAAGCGGGGCTGCGGGCGCGCCACGCGCTCTCCCAGAACTTCCTTGCCGACATCGACGTGCTCGAGGCGATCCTCGCCGAGGCGGCGCCGGTGCCCGGGCGGCGGATCCTCGAGATCGGGCCGGGGCTGGGGATCCTGACCGGCGGCCTGCTCGCCGGGGGGGCGTGCGTCACCGCGATCGAGCTCGATCGCGGCCTGGCGGCCAGGCTGCGGACGACGTTCTCGACCGAGATCGCGCTCGCCACGGCAGGCCCGGTCGCGCCGGGCGGGCTCCGCCTCGTCGTGGGTGACGCACTCGACGTCGACCCGGCCGACCTCGTCGCGCCGCCCTTCGATGTCGTGGCGAACCTGCCCTATCACATCACGAGCCCGATCCTCCACCGGCTGCTCGGCCAGCCGCCCCGCCCCGAGCGGCTCGTCCTCATGGTCCAGCGCGAGGTCGCCGAGCGGATCGCGGCGCCGCCGGGCGCGATGAGCTATCTGAGCGTCTTCGT
>JAJYXX010000152.1 GCA_021801545.1 Chloroflexota bacterium
GATCCGTCTCTCCCCGATGTACGAGCCGGACATCTTCCAGACGACGAAGCGCTTCGGGACGATTCTCGAGAACGTCGACATCGACCCGGTGACCCGCCATCTCGACCTGAACTCGGAGCGCCTCACCGAGAACACCCGCGGCGCCTACCCGCTCCACTTCATCGGCAACGCCTCGGAGAGCGGGATGACCGGCCAGCCGCGGAACGTCGTCCTCCTGACCGCCGACGCGTTCGGCGTCCTGCCCCCGATCTCGCGCCTGACCCACGAGCAGGCGATGTACCACTTCATCAGCGGCTACACCGCCAAGCTCGCCGGCACCGAGGTCGGGATCAAGGAACCGAAGGCGACCTTCTCGGCCTGCTTCGGGGCGCCGTTCATGCCCCGCCACCCGGGGGTGTACGCCGAGATGCTCGGCGACCGGCTGGCGAAGTACGACGTCCCGGTCTGGCTGGTGAACACCGGCTGGACCGGGGGCCCGTACGGGGTCGGGCAGCGGATGAACATCAACTTCACCCGCTCGATGGTCCGCGCCGCCCTGGCCGGCAAGCTGAACGACGTCCCGACCGAGATCGACCCGATCTTCGGCGTCGCCGTCCCGGTCTGGTGCCCGGAGGTGCCGAGCGAGTTCCTCCAGCCGCGCTCGACCTGGCAGGACCCCGAGGCGTATGACGCCCAGGCGCGTGAGCTGGCGCGGATGTTCGCCGAAAACTTCGACCAGTACGCCGACGGGGTGAGCGAGGGGGTCCGGGCGGCGGGCCCGAGGGTCGAGTAGGCCGGCGAGCCTCTTGCGGAATCCGGACTTGACGGGGATCGGCCCTGTGCGCCATGCTGTGCGCATGAGTGTGCGCACGAACCTCCTGCTACCCGAAGATCTGGTCGAGGAGCTCGACCGGGTCGCGGGTCCTCGCAACCGCAGCCGCTTCGTCGCCGACGCGGTCCGATACAAGCTCCGGCGGGAGAAGCTCCGGCAGGCCTGGGAGAAGAGCTTCGGCGTCCTGAAGGCCGAGGATCACCCGCACTGGGCCACGCCCGAGAAGGTCGTCGAGTGGGTGCGGATGATGCGCGCCGAGGAGACCGATCCGGGGCCCGACCCGATCCCGAAGTTGAGCGACCCGCGTGCGTCTCTTCGCTGACTCGGTGTTCGTCATCGACTACCTCCAGGGGATTCCCGAGGCGCGACGACGCTGGGAGGCCGTGTTCGCGGAGGGCGACGAGCCGGTCGTCAACGAGATCGTCGTCTGCGAGGTGCGCGCCGGACTGTACCCGCACGAGGAGGTCTATCTTGACGCGTTCCTCGAGCCGGTTGAGTTCGTGCAACCCGGCCCGGAGCACGCCATGATCGCAGGCCGGTGGCGTGCCGAGGCGCACGCTCGTGGCCGGCATCTCAGCCTGCCGGACGCGCTGATCGCCGCGGCCGCGGCCGCCAACGACGCCGTAGTCCTCACCAGGAACGTCCACGACTTCGCGCTCACCCCGGTCCGCGTCGAAACGTACTAGCCAGTCAGTCAGCGCCGGCGTCCGGGCGCAGGATCGCGAAAGGAGCTGCCAGTCATGGCTCGCAACAGAGTCACCGTCGTCGGCGCGGGCAACGTCGGGGCGACGACCGCCCAGCGGATCGCGGAGGCCGGCCTGGCCGACGTCGTCCTCGTCGACATCGTCGAGGGCCTGCCCCAGGGCAAGGCGCTCGACCTCGCCGAGGCGGCCCCGGTCGTCGGCCACGACGCGCGGATCAGCGGCACGAACGATTACGCGGACACGGCCGGCTCGGACATCGTCGTCGTCACCTCCGGCCTCGCCCGCCAGCCGGGGATGAGCCGCGACGACCTGCTGGCGAAGAACGCGGGGATCGTCCGCTCCGTCGTCGAGCAGGCGGTGAAGCACTCGCCGGACGCGATCCTGATCATCGTCACGAACCCGCTCGACGCGATGTGCCACGTCGCGCTCCAGGCGTCCGGCTTCCCGCGCGAGCGGGTCCTCGGCATGGCCGGCGTCCTCGACTCGGCGCGCTTCCGGACGTTCATCGCCCAGGAGCTCGGCGTCTCGGTCGAGGACACCCATGCCTTCGTTCTCGGCGGTCACGGCGACACGATGGTCCCGCTGCCCCGCTACTCGACGGTCGCCGGGATCCCGATCACGGAGCTGCTGCCGCCCGAGCGCGTCCAGGCCCTCTGCGAGCGGACCGCGAACGGCGGGGCGGAGGTCGTCGCGCTGCTCAAGGCCGGCTCCGCCTTCTACGCCCCGGCCGCCTCGGTCTTCGAGATGGTCGAATCGATCCTCCTCGACCGCCGGCGCGTCCTGCCCTGCGCCGTCCTCCTCCAGGGCGAGTTCAGGACGCGCGACCTGTTCGTCGGTGTCCCGGTCATCCTCGGCCGGGGCGGCCTCGAGCGGGTCCTCGAGATCCCCCTGACCGACGAGGAGCAGGCCGCCTTCGACCGCTCTGCCGGTGCGGTCCGGGAGCTCGTCGCGAAGCTGCCGGCGTAGCCGAGGACGACCGATCCGTCGCGGGTGCACGCAGTTCTACGCGATCCGCGTACTATCATCGCCGTGATGGCATCTGTCGTGAACCTCCGAGCATGCGAGGTGGCGCTGGTCCTCGATCAACGGCCGGAAGGTCTCCGCCTCGCCGAGGTCGCCGAGATCCTCGGGCTCGGCCTTTCGAGCGCGCAGCGGACGGTGGGATCGCTCATGGACGGCGGGGTGGTGGCTTCGACGCCCGGCCGCCACCCGCACTACCGGCTGGCGCCCGACCATCCCCCGACTGACGCGTTCGTGGAGCTCGCCCGCAGGATCCTGCCGGTCGAGCGAGCGATCGACCTCGTCTGTCGGGCCACCCCGGTGCTCGACTTCGCCGCCCGAGACAGCGACGGCTACCTCCTCGTCGACCGCCGTCTCACCGACCCGCGTGACGAGGTCCGCTTCAGTCGAGTGCTTCGCGCCATCGTTCACGATCGACCCGATGCCCCGACGATCCTTCGGTACGACCGTCAGGCGCTTGAGGAACGTCTGACCGACGATCCGGAGCTACGCCGGCGGGCCGGCACGATGACGGTCGTCAGGGGCGCGATCGAGCGGATCTTCACGGCCACCCCCGAATCCCGCGCCTCGGAAGGACCGCCGCTCGGCCGGCTCCATCCGTCCCTTCGCACGCCCTCCCGGAGGGCCATCGAACGGCTGGCCCGCCGGCATCGACTCCGGGAGATCGTCGTCTTCGGATCGGC
>JAJYXX010000128.1 GCA_021801545.1 Chloroflexota bacterium
GCCGATGAAACCGACGATCGCGCCGTCGCCGTCGGTCGCGAGACGGTCACCGAGCTCGGCCAGGATCGCGAGATCGAACGGCGCCTCGCGCAGCTCGAGAATCCGGCGGGGCGTGTCGGCCGTGTCGCGGGGCGGGGTGCCCGCGCCCCCGCTGACGGGCGGGATGCAGGCGAGCTCGTCGCCGTCAGCGAGTGGCTCGTTCGCGTCCGCGTAGTCGCCGTTCCGGGCGAACCGGATCGCCGACCGGCCGGGTGCGAGGGCCGGGAACCGGTCCACGATCGCCGCCCAGGCGGCCTCGACGTCGGCGCCGGCGGGCAGCTCGAGTCCGACCTCGCGCCTGCCGGCAAGTTCCCGCTGCATGGCGAACAGCCGAACACGGACGTGGATCACGACTCTGCCCTCCTCACCTACCCAGCCCTCACCTGCTCAGCTCCGCCTACACGAGCAGCCCGGCGCCGAAGTAGAGCCCGGCCGCGAGGATCGTACCGGCCGCGATCGCCCCAACGTCGATGTACAACAGCCCCGTCGCCGACTCCATCGAGCGCGTCCGGGCCGTCTGGATCGCCGCCCACGAGACGACGAGCGGGAAGACGAGCCCGATGAGCAGGCGGAGCCAGACGAAGAGCGCCCACGGCCCGACGAGCGGCGCGAACGGCCCGGCGTCGACTCCCGCCCCGGTGGCCATCCAGGCCACGAACAGGACGAGCTGGAGGGCGACGACCGCGAAGAGCAGCCGGGCGAGGAGGACGAGTGGTTCCTCGGGGAGCCTGGGGGTGACGAGGTACCAGTGGCCGAGGATCATCGCCGCGAAGACACCGCCGGTCGCGAGGGCGAGGACGACGAGCTGGACGAGGAGCGGGATCGCCCACGGGAGTCCGCCGCCCCAGCCGAGCGAGCCGACGAGGACGGCGCCGGCGGCGGCGGCGATCGTCAGGCCGGCCAGGACCGGTGCCCGACCGCCCCGGGCGAGGACGACCGTGTAGGCGAGGGCGAGCAGGCTGAAGGCGGCGAGAGCGAGCTGGCGCGGTTGATCGAAGGCCGGATCGGGCGTGATCGGCGAGCCGGCCGTCGTGGCCGGCAGGGCCGTGTCGGAGAGGTAGGCGAGGAACCCGAACCCCGCGGCGCAGAACGAGCTGAACGCCAGGAAGCCCTTCGTCGCCTGGGTCCGGAAACGACCGACTAGGACGACCGCGAAACAGCCGACGGCGAGGCCGGTGAGGACAACCCAGTTGATGTAGGCGAGGTTCTGCCCGATCTGCTGCGCGACCACGAGGCGAGTGTAGCCGGAACGCTCTCGCGGCTGGCTTGCGGGCCGGGCACGACGACCCGATTCGGCAGTCTCTGGCTGGCGCTCCGCGTCCCCGCCTGGCCTGTTCCGTCCCGCCTGGCCTGTTCCGCCCCGGCCGGCTTGCGTCCGCTCGCCCGGCCGGCCGTTCTTCAGCGAAGAACCAACCGCCGGTCGCTGGCCGGCACCTGCGTCCGCCCGGCCGGCTGTTCTTCAGGGAAGGACCAATTGCGCGTGGCGGGGCCGATCGGCACGACGGACGGTCCGCGTGACCGGTCGTTCGGGCGGTTCGTCCTTCTGGGCAGACCATCCGGTGCCCGGCTCGGGCTGTCCGGGCGGTTTGTCCTCCCCCGGAGAACGGTGGGTGCCCGGCTCGGGCTGTTCGGGCGGTTTGTTCTCCTGGCCAGACCATCGGGGGGCCGGCGTGTCGAGCCGCGTGTCGAGCCGCGTGTCGAGCCGCGTGTCGAGCGGCCGCGCGCAACCAGCCAGGGACGTGCAGTGCGGGACACCGGCTGGGTCGACGCCTCGCCACGAGGGGACGGGTCCCACGCGTTTCGTCCCTCTCGCTACGATGTCACCCGGAGGTGCTTTCGATGGGACTCGATCGCGACACGAGCATCACCTGGTACGGCCACGCCTGCGTCGAGGTGACGACACCCGGCAGGCGGACGATCCTCATCGATCCCTGGTTCGGCAATCCGAAGAGCCCGCGCAGCGCGGCCGCCGTCGACCGCTGCGACCTGCTGCTCGTCACCCACGGCCACAGCGATCACCTGGGCGACGCGCTCCAGATCGCGAGCCGGACGCAGCCGGCCTGGCCGTGCATCCACGAACTGTCGCTCTGGCTGGTCCGCAACCTCGGCGCCGGGCGCGACGGGGTGATCGGCATGAACAAGGGCGGCACCGCCGAGGCCGCCGGGCTGAAGGTGACGATGGTCACCGCCGACCACTCGGCCGGCGACTGGAACGCGGGCGACGAGACGACCCTCTACCTCGGTGAGCCGGTCGGGTTCGTCGTCGAACTGGAGAACGGGTTCCGGATCTACCACGCCGGCGACACGAACGTGTTCGGTGACATGCGGCTGATCCGCGACCTCTACGCGCCGGACCTCGCGCTCCTTCCGATCGGCGGCCACTACACGATGGGCCCGCGCGAGGCGGCGCTGGCGGTGGAGCTGCTCGGCGTCGGGCACGTCCTGCCGATCCACTACGGGACGTTTCCGATCCTGGCCGGGACGCCGGAGCAGCTTCGCTCGGAGCTGGCGGCGCGCGGACTGGGTGACGTGACGGTCCACGAGCCGGAGCCGGGCGGCACGGTGCGCTGAAGCCGGCCTGAGGGGGCAGCCGTGTGCGGCCGCGTTGGCGCGTAATTCCGGCCAAGCGACGACAGCCCGTTGCGTCCAGGCACCAGATGTGGGGGAGCGGTGCGGTCCGAGTCGGATCGGTGTGCTCGGCCATAGTCCGATCGGCGGGACGCGGAGGACGAACCGGCCATTGGTCGGGCCCCAACGCGCCGGCATAGTTCACCCTACCGTGCAACTCCGACCCGACCCGGGCGGAGGCGCACCCGCAGCGCCAGCCGCCATCGGACGACTGGCAGCGACAAAGGCAAACCCGGGGCGACCCGGGGACGCAAAGCCACGGGACTGGTGGAGTGCCCACCATCCAGTTAGCCGGGTTGCCGAACGCCACGAGACGTCAACCGATTCAGGGACGGACCGCCTCTCGCCACCTCGGTCTCCCGGCAGTAGGGAGGTAGCCGTGAAGGCTGTTTCTACTGCCGCCTCGACCATCCGTCACACGCTCGGTGTGGCGCTCGAGGCACTTCTTCTCCTGGCGATCGTCGCCGCACTCATCTTCGGTTCGGCCCTGCTCGCCGGCATCCAACCGGCCGGCGCCGACTCGGTCTTCGCCGCCAA
>JAJYXX010000080.1:0-1708 GCA_021801545.1 Chloroflexota bacterium
GTGGCCCGAGTTCGCCTGCTGGACGCCGTCGATCGCGAGCGTCCGGATCGTGTCGATCGCGAGGCGGTCAAGCCCGACGGCGAGGCTCATGACGTGTCGATCTCCGTTTCGCTGGGGAAGGCTGCCGACCAGGCCGGCGGGCCGCGGCCTGCGCGCATTGTACGGCCCGAGCGGGCGGCTGCCAGCGCTGCGACCGGCCGGCGCCGGACGCGCGAGCCGCTATCCTGCCTTCGATGGCCGTTCCCACCTCCCGCCCGCCGCGGATCGTCGTCCTCGGCGACCTCGTCCTCGACGTCGTCCTCGCGCCGGACCGGGCGCTCGAAAGCGGCACCGACGTGCCCGGCCGGGTCGCCCTGTGCCAGGGCGGCTCGGCGGCGAACGCGGCGCGCTGGATGGCCCGCCTCGGCGCCCGCGTGACGCTCGTCTCGGCGGTCGGCCGGGACGCGCTGGGGCGGGCGCTCGTGGAGGCCGTGCGCGGGGACGGCGTGGTACCCCGGGTAGTCCGGGTGGCCGGCACGCGGAGCGGGCGGATCGGGGTGCTCGTCGCCCCGGGCGGCGAGCGTTCGTTCGTGGCCGATCGGGCCGCCGCCGACCGGCTCTCGCCCGACGATCTCCGCCCCGCCTGGTTTGCAGGGGCGGCGCTCCTCCATCTGCCCGCCTACTCGCTCCTCGGCGACCCGCTCGGCCGCGCGGGCCGCCGGGCGAGCGAGCTCGCGCATGCGGCCGGAGCCCTCGTGACGGTCGATCTCGCGTCGATCGGACCGCTCCTCGAGAACGGGCGCCGGCGGGCGTTCGAGATCGTCGACAGCGCCGAGCCCGACCTCCTGTTCGCGACCGCGACGGAGGCCGGGGCACTGGCCGGGGGACGCGGCCCGGACGCCCTGCTGCGACTGGCCCCGATCGTCGTCCTGAAGCGGGGCGCGAAGGGCGCCTCGGTGCTGGCGAGGGAGGCGGGGGCCGTCCGCCGGTTCGACGTGGCCACCCGGCCGCTCCGGGTCGCCGACACGACCGGTGCCGGGGACGCGTTCGACGCGGGGTTCGTCGTCGCCTGGCTGGAGGCGCGTCGCGAGGGGATCGGGCCGGCGGCCGCCCTTCGCCGCGCTGCCCTCGCCGGTCACCGGGCGGCCGGCCGGCAGCTCGCCGGGCCGCGGGAGGAACTCCGACTCGGCTGATGCCGTGTACCCTGACGGTCATGACGCAACGGACCGTCCGTCGGGGTCGCGCGCACCCCTCGTTCGCCGATCGCCTCGCCGTCGCCCCCGAGGTGGCCGAGGCGCTCGCATCCGGGCGGCCGGTCGTCGCGCTCGAGTCGACCTTGATCAGCCACGGCCTGCCGTTCCCGCGCAACCTCGAGGTGGCCCGCGACGCGGAGGTGGCTGTGCGCGAGGCCGGTGCCGTGCCGGCGACGGTCGCGATCAGCGGCGGCCGAGTCCTGGTCGGGCTCGACGAGCGTGCACTCGTCGAGCTGGCCACGACGTCCGGCGTCATGAAGGTGGCGCGTCCGAGCCTCGCCGCCGCGATCGCATCCGGGGGCTGGGCGGCGACGACCGTCTCGGCGACGATGATCGCCGCCGCCGCGGCCGGGATCGAGGTGTTCGCGACCGGCGGCATCGGCGGCGTCCACCGCGGGGCGCTCGGACGCCCGGGACGGCCCGAACCCCCGACGCTCGACATCTCGTCCGACCTCGAGGAGCTGGCGCGCACCCCG
>JAJYXX010000080.1:1808-3200 GCA_021801545.1 Chloroflexota bacterium
CCGATCGAGCGGATCAGCACCTCCATCGCCTCCGGCGGCAGCTCCTGGCCGTGGACCGCCCCGGCGGCCCGGGAGATCGACTCGTTCATCAGCGTCCCGCCGAGGTCGTTGGCACCGCTCCGGAGCGCGACGCCGGCCCCGGTCGGGCCGAGCTTTACCCAGGACGCCTGGACGTTCGGGATGAGCGGGTGGAGGGCGAGCCGACCGACGGCGTGCATGAGGATCGTCTCGCGGTACGTGGGGCCTTGCCGGGTGCGCCCCTTCAGGTAGAGCGGTGCCTCCAGGTGGACGAACGGCAGGGGCACGAACTCCGTGATCCCACCCGTCTCGGCCTGGAGCCGGCGCAGGGCGAGCAGATGACGGGCCCACGACCGGTACGTCTCGACGTGGCCGAACATGATCGTGCTCGTCGTCCGCAGCCCCACGCGGTGGGCCGCGGAGATCACCCCAATCCACTGCCCGGTGTTGATCTTGTCGGGGCAGATGACCGCCCGGACCTCGTCGTCGAGGATCTCGGCAGCGGTACCGGGGAGGGTGCCAAGGCCGGCGTCACGCAGGCGCTCGAGGAGCGAGGGGATCGGGATGCCAAGCGTCAGCGCCCCCTGGGTGACCTCGAGCGGCGAGAAGGCATGGACGTGGATCTCGGGCAGGACCGACTTGATCGCGGCACAGACATCGAGATAGAACTGCCCGGTGAAGTCGGGGTGGATGCCGCCCTGGAGGCAGACCTCGGTGGCGCCCCGCTCCCAGGCTTCGACACTGCGCCGGACGACCTCCTCGAGCGGGAGCAGGTACGGCCGGCCCCGGAGGTGCTCGGCGAACCTGCCCTTGCTGAAGGCGCAGAAGCCGCAGCGGAACGAGCACACGTTCGTGTAGTTGATGTTGCGGTTGACGACGTAGGTCACCGTGTCGCCGTGCACCTCGCGCCGGATCGCGTCGGCGGCCTCGGCGACCGCCGCGACCTCGGCGCCGCGGGCCTCGAAGAGCCGGACGATGTCGCCCTCACCGAGCTCCTCGCCGGCCCGCGCCCGGGCGAGGATCGCGGCCAGCTGGGTCGCCGGCCCGGAGTTCCGTCGCGCCAGGCGCCCGCCGCCGACCTGCCCGTCGGTGACGTGTGCGCCAACCACCTGCCCGCTGGTGATCTGCTCGAGCGGCGGGCTGTCGGGTGTCAAACCCGCGAACCACTCGCTGTCACGGGCGAGCCCCTCGCCGTCGGACGGGTGCAGGACATGCGGGCGGACCGCCTCGTCGATCCAGCGTCCGGGGTCGCGCACGTACTCCGGGTAGGCGGTCAGGCGTGGGACGAGCTCGAAGCCCCGGGCCGCCGTCACCTCGCGCAGGTGGAGCAGCTCGGGCCACGGTGCCTCAGGGTTCACGTGGTCGAGGGTGACC
>JAJYXX010000354.1 GCA_021801545.1 Chloroflexota bacterium
GGACGGTCCCGGGTCACGGGGGGCGCGACCCGGCGCGACCCGATAGGATTACCGCTCATGAGCACGATCAAGCTTCCCCCGCGCGTCGGCGTCGTCGGCGGCAGCCGCTCCGACCTCCCGCTTCTCGAGAAGGCGAAGGCGCTCCTCGACGAGCTCGGGATCAGCAACGAGCTCCGCGTCATGTCGGCCCACCGGACTCCGGACTTCGTGAGTCAGTACGCGGAGACGGCCGCCGAGCGCGGGATCGAGGTGATCATCGCCGGTGCCGGCGGTGCCGCCGCACTGCCGGGGGCGATCGCCGCCAAGACGCTCCTGCCGGTCATCGGTGTGCCGATCCCGACCCAGCACCTGGGCGGTCTCGACTCGCTCCTCTCGATGGTCCAGATGCCCCGGGGCGTGCCGGTGGCGACGGTCGCGATCGGGAACGCGGAGAACGCTGCTCTCCTGGCGGCCGAGATCCTCGCCCTCGGCGACCCGGACGTGCGGGCCCGGCTTGTGGCGCACCGCGAGGCCCAGGAGCGGGCCGTGCTCGAGGATCCCTCGAACCGGGAGTAGGCCCCGGACGCGGGTCGATTGCGATCACCCGCCCGACGACCGCGAACCGTCCGTCCGTTCGCCTGCTGTTCCCGTGTCGGGCCGCTCCGGCGCCGGGTCCGGAGCGCCTCCCGGTCCGCGATCCAGCCGGTAGACCAGCGCGCAGTGCGCTGGTCATGGCCCCGGCCACGATCGTCGGCGCTGCCGGCCCCCCGTGCCGCTGCCGGCCCCCCGTGCCGCTGCCGGCCCCCGTGCCGCTGCCGGCCCCCGTGCCGCTGCCGGCCCCCTCGCCGGGTCTGCCCGGACCGTCATCGACGACCCACGACCGGCAGCTCGCCCGGCCGCCCGAGGTGGTAGCCCTGCCCGTACCGGACACCGAGCGAGCGGAGCGCCTCGAGCTCCGCCTGCGTCTCGATCCCCTCGGCGACGATCGTGGTCCCCATCTCCGTGCCGAAGGCGATGAGCGCGCTGGCGAGCGAGCGCCGGCCACGATCGAGGTCGATCCCCCTCGTGAGGCCGATGTCGAGCTTGATGATGTCCGGGTTCAGGCGGAGGATGTGACGGAGGCTGGCGAAGCCGGCACCTGCGTCGTCGATCGCCAGGCGGCCGCCCTCGGCGCGGATCGGTGCCAGGGCCCGCTCGAGGGCGTCGTAGTCCGCCACCGGGGCGTGCTCGGTCACCTCGACCACGATCCGTTCGTCGGCCAGGCGAGTCCGCACGAGGTCGCTCTGGGCGGACATGATCGCGGTCGGCGAGAGGTTCAGCGCGAGGTAGGCGTCCGCCGGGATGTCGTCGAACCGGTCGAGCGCCGCCCGGATCGCGGCGACCTCGAGCTCCTCGCGCAGGCCGACCTCCTCCGCAGCGGCGAACCAGAGGTCCGCGCCCCGGACGGGCTCGACGTTGAAGCGGGTGAGGCCCTCGTAGCCGATGAGGTTCCCGGACTCGAGCTCGACGATCGGCTGGAAGACCGTCCGCAGGCCGCCCGGGGCGAGCGCCCGCTCGATCTCGGCGGTGGTCTGCCGGCGGCGCTGCTCCGCGCGTTCGCGGCGCTCGAGCTGCTCGTCGAGCTCGCGTGCCACGCCCGCCACGACCTCGCCCGACAGGCTGGCCAGGCCTCGTCCGGCCCGCTCGACAGTCTCGACGATCTGGGCGACCGGTGCCCCCTTGACGACGAACCCGAGCGCCCCGGCGCGGATCATGTCGGCGACCGTGGCCCGGTCGTCATGTGCCGAGAGCGCCACGACCCGCGTCTCCGGGGCGATCCGGCCGATCTCGCGGGTGGCCCACGGGCCGCCGCGGACGGGCATCCGAACGTCGAGGATCGCGACGTCCGGCCGCTGCAGTTCCACGAGCCGGACCGCCTCCTCGGCGTCGCGGGCGGTCGCCACGACCTCCAGGCCGGGTTCGCCGGCGAGCAGATCACGCACGGCGGCCAGGATGACCGGGTCGTCGTCGGCGATGAGCACCCGGATCGCGGCATCTCGGGCGGACGTGTTCACTGGTCCGCCCCCGCGCCGGCTGCCCCGCCGCCGGCAGGGTCGCCGGTCTCAGCGCGGGGAGTCGGCCCCTCGTCGGCCCTCGGCCCCTCGTCGATCGGCGGCTCCTCCCGGATCGGGACCCAGACGGTGACGAGCGTGCCCTCCCCTGGCGTGCTCTCGAGCCGGCACCAGCCGCCGGCCGCAGACGCCCGTTCGGTCATGGCGGTGATGCCCAGGTGCCCCGGCCGGGCGGTCTCGATGCGCTCCGGATCGAACCCCCGGCCATCGTCGTGGACGACCATCCGGATGCCGTCGCCCTCCTCCGCGAGGGCGACCGTGAGCCGGGCAGGCCGCCCGTGCCGGCGCGCGTTCGCGATCGCCTCCTGGGCGATCCGGAAGAGCGTGACCCGCACCTCCGAGGGCGGTTCGCGACGGAGATCATCCTGCAGCTCGTACGCGGGGCCGTCCGCCTGGCAAACCCGCTCGAGGTGCTCGCGCAGCGCCGCCGCCAGCCCCTCCCGGTCGAGT
Organism: Chloroflexota bacterium; assembly: GCA_021801545.1. GTDB lineage: Bacteria > Chloroflexota > Limnocylindria > Limnocylindrales > CSP1-4 > JAKAHU01. The sequence goes on from JAJYXX010000354.1 coordinate 2,541, forward strand.
GTCAGCGGCCGCAGCTCGAAGAGGAACGTCCGCAGCCGGGTGAGCGCGTCCGCGACGGTCATCCGGAGGAGCTCCATCTCGGCACGCTGAGCGGGATCGGTGAGGCGCCGGGCGACCAGCTCGAGGCGGATGCCCGCCGCGACCATCGCCTGGACCGTGTCGTCGTGAATGTCGGCGGCGATCCGCGCCCGCTCGTCCTCCTGAGCGGCGACCAGCCGGGCGAGGAGGAGCTGATGCTGCTGCGAGGACCGTCGCAGCTGCTCGACGTTCTCCTGGAGTTCCCGGGTGCGGGCCTGGACGCGCCGCTCGAGGGCCTGGTTGCGTTGGCTGAGGTCGAGTTCGAGCGCCCGGCGGGCGAGCAGGTTGCGAACCCGGAGGAGCACCTCGAGGTGGTCGAATGGTTTTGTGACGAAATCCATCGCCCCGCTTGCCAGGGCTCGCTCGCGTGCCTCGCGCGTGACGTCGGCGGTGAGCACGACGACAGGGGGGCGGAGCTCGGATGCCGGGCGCTCGGCGATCCAACGGAGGATCTCGATGCCGTCCACATGCGGCATCAGCAGGTCGAGGAGCACCAGGTCGGGCGGGGTCGCCTCATAGCGCGGCATGACTTCGCGCGGGTCGGTGAACGTGACGAGGTCGGTGTAGCCCTCCTGCCC
>JAJYXX010000322.1 GCA_021801545.1 Chloroflexota bacterium
GTGCAGGTCTTTCCGCCCGAGCTCACGAAGCTGCAACAGCTCGTGCTCGATCTTCTCGGCGTCCCCGCATCGGACTACCAGTGATGGGGGACGGAAAAGCGACGCTACACATGCGGAAGGTCAGACCCAGGGTTCGAGTGAGTCCTGAATGGAGGCAGGGAGGTGTGACCAGAGCATGGTGACCTCCGGTCGTCCGGTCACGGATCGCCCGGCGTAGCGACGCCGGGCGGCGATACGCAGATGGCAGGCGGTCTGGGTGTGGCCAGACGCTGCAGCGGCAAAGGGCCCGTAAGGCTCGGTCGTCATGATCCATCCGACTGGATGGGCCGGCTCTACAGCTGAGGAAGGCGCTCGGTTCCTGCGTCGTCGTGGGACGAGCGCCTTCGCGCGTTGGATCGGGCCCGCCGGAGACGAGCCTGACCGGGTGCTCAGCGTCTGCGTCGGCCGCGGACCGGGCGGCCATCGTCCGGGGCCCGGGCGGCCATCGTCCGGGGCCCGGGCGGCCTGGCGGGCGAATACGCTTTCCCCATCGACGTCGAGATCCTCTATCGTCAGCAGCTCAACGAAGTGGACCGGCAGCTGCTCGAGCCCGTCGCCTCGGACACCGGCCTGATCGCGGCGCTCGGCTCCCCGGCGTTGGAGTCGGTCGTTTTCCCTCCGGTCGACGACGGCACCGGCGTGCATCCCTCACCGTTCCTCACCTTCGCCGTGGCGGTGCATCGGACGGCAGCGGCGCTGGCAGCGGCGACCTTCCTCGAGGAGCGACTGGGGCCGCGCAGACGGATCCCCGTGTTCGACGTCGAGTCGCTCCGCGCAGTCCTGGCCGACCCCCTCCGGCGGTACTTCTTCATCGAGCTCCTAGCGTCCTACACTCGCGTCTCGAGCGGCGTCACCTGGCGGCGGACGCCGCTGGGTTGGAGACGCCAGCGGTTCAGCGAGCTCGACCCGGTACGCCTGGCCGGCCTATTGGACGAGGTCGGGCCGAAAGAGCGCGTCGGCGTCTACCGGCGTCTCGGCGACCTGAGCCTCTTCCTCGTCGGGGTCTTCCCGGACCACCCTCCACTCCCGGCGGGCGCGGCCGCAGACCGGCTGCTGCGCCATGGCGGGGTCCACCCGGACCGGATCGCGGACCTGGACGGCGGCGCGCTCTTCGAGCTGCTCGGGGCCAGGTGGTACCGGGCGGCGACCCGCCTTGCCGTTGGTGCCGGGCTCCCGATCACGGGGACCTTCTCGGTCGTCGGCGACGTCGCCGACCATTTTCGAGAAGCACGGCGGGTGCTCAACGCCGTGACCGACCGCTATCTGTTCCCTCTCCGCTCGAGGTGGTTCCCCGGCTGACACCGCCATGGCGGCGCGCCTGGTCACGATGTACGAGAGAGCTGGTCCTCCCCTGAGATCTCTTCCAGGCTGCGTCCGGCAGGCTCGGGGATAAGGCGGGTCAAGAAGAACCCGGCGGCGGACGCCGCGCCCGCCACGAAGAGCATCCCCCGAAGGCCGAACGCGTTCTGCAGGACCGGGACGAGGAACACACCGATGAAGGCTCCGAGCTTCCCGATGCCGGCCGCGGTCCCGTGACCCGTGGTCCGGAATTGGGTCGGGAAGACCTCCGAGGGCAAGACGAAGGTGGTCGTGTTGGGGCCGAACTCGATGAACAAGTAGCTGACGCCGAAGACGGCGATGAACGCGCCGAGCACCGACGTGAGCGGGCCGATCGCGCCGAGGGCGATGAAGGCGGCGGCCATCACGGCAAACCCGATGAATTGCAGACGCCGATGGCCGATCCGGTCCATACGGTGGATGGCCAAGAAGTAGCCGGGAACGGCGAACACCACGAACAGGGCAAGGCTCAGCGCGAGCTTGTCGATGAGCGTGGCTGTCGCGTCGACCGAGTGCAAGATCGCCGGGAGCGAGAGGGTGTTGCCGTAGTACGCGTAGTCGAACAGGAACCACGTACCCGCCGTGCCGATCACAAGCCGGAGCATTCGCCGGTTCCTGAGGAAGTCCCGCAGCGTGAACCTCGGGGTCGCGGCAGCTCCTTCTGCGGCGTCGTCGCGACGCCACGCCGAGCGTGGCGTCGCGGCGACCCCTTGGGATCCGACGATCCCTTGTGAGAACCGCTCGAGCTGCTTGGCCGCCTCCTCCACCCTGCCTTCCACCCGGGCCTGGAACCTCGGCGACTCGGGCATCTTGCTCCGCATGTAGATGACCGACGCGGCAGGGACTGCGCCGAACGCGAGCAACAGGCGCCAGGTCAGGTCGTGGCTCAGGCCGGAGCCCAAGAGGGCCATCGCGATCAGGGGGCCCACGACCAGACCGATCGCCTGCATCGAGAAGACCAGCCCGACGAGGCGGCCGCGGTCGCGGCGGTTCGAGTACTCGCTCATGAGCACTGCCGAGACCGGGTAGTCGCCGCCGATGCCCAGCCCGAGGACGAGACGGGAGCCGATGAGGTAGCCGACGTTCGGTGAGGCTGCGCCCGCGATCGCTCCGGCGATCATCAGCGCTGCGACAACCAGGTAGATGCGCCGGCGCCCGAAGCGGTCCGCAAGCCGCCCGAACACCACGGCCCCCACGAACGCCCCGAGGATCGCCGAACCGCTGACCCAGCTCGTGAGCGCCGTGCTTAGATGCCACTGCGTCTGGACCAGGACCGCCACCGTGGAGATGACGAAGAGGTCGTACGCGTCGGTGAAGAAGCCCACGCCGGAGACGACCACCGCACGTCGGTGGAACCGGCTGATGGGTGCGTCGTCGAGCAGGCGCTCGATCGACCCGGCGGCGCGGGGCTGTTCGCCTACCGCATCCGCTCGCGTCGATCCCGCGGTCGATGGTTCATCGATGGTGGTCATCGGGCCAGGTGCCACTCTTGCTCGCCCAGGTGACGGCGGCCTTATCGGAAGGTGACCTGCAGGTGAACGCCAGGCGAACAATCTGTGAACGCCGGTCGGACGTGCCACGAGCGCGTCCCGACTCGGCGAGCACCGTGAACCGCCGCCGTGCTAAGAGCACTTCGGCTGTTCTCGTTTGCCGGCTGATCGCGGAAGCTCGGAGCTGCGCGTCGCTCCTGAAAGGGTCGTTCCTGAACGCGTCGCTCGTGAACCGGCACGGGTCCACGTCCACGTCCAACGCTTTCGTCGTACTTGCACGCGGTAGCATGCATGGCCGCCGCTTCCGAACCCTCACCCGGG
>JAJYXX010000237.1 GCA_021801545.1 Chloroflexota bacterium
CGGACTTCGAGCTGATCGACCCGTGCGGGATGCCCGGCATCCGCTCGACCTCGATCGCGCTCGAGTCCGGCCGGCCGGATGCCCGACCTTCGACCGTCGATGTCGCCCGGGCTGCCGCGGTTTTCGCCCCTGCGCTGGCGCGCCGGCTCGGCGCCGAGCTGGAGGGCGCGCTGCCGCCGGCTGCAGATCCGGCCCTCGTCCGCGCGGAGCTCGAGGCACTCCTCGCCACGCTCGAGCGCGTTCCCGAACCGGCCGCGCAGGGTGCCGGCTGATGGCGGCCGGGCTCTTCGAGCTGCGCCGCGACGCGATCACCGGCTGGTGGGTCGCGACGGTCGTCGATCGGGCGTTCCACCGCGACCGCTTCGAGCGGACCGCTGGCCAGGTGGACGACGCCGGCGCGTGCCAGAACTGCCTCCTGCCGCCCGGCGAGGGCGTCCGCCTGCGCGTGCTCAAGGACTACGCGTTCCACGTCGTCGGGACCGGGGCCGAGGCACGCGAGATCGAACGCAGCCTCGCCCAGGTCGCCCTCGCCCAGGCTCGCGCGTCGGGCAGCTGGCGAACGGTCGTGGCGCCGCCGGGGGAGCATCGGCCGCTCCATGCCGTCGGGCTCGGGATGATCCGGGAGCTGCTCGAACAGTGTCGGGCGGCGGTCGTCGACGCCCGCGTGGCCGGCCAGACCGACTACCTCCAGGTCGTCCAGAACTGGGGCACCCAGGCCGGGGCCCGGACGAACCACCTTTGCCTCGACCTGTACGACCTTCCCCAGGTGCCCCACCGGATCGCCGAGGAGCTCGGCGGGGCCGCGCGCTTCGTGATTCGCGAGGGTGAGTGCCCGTTCTGTCGGGCTGTCCGGGAAGAGACCGTGCGCGCTGATCGTCTCGTCTGGCAGGATGATTCGAGCCTGGCCTACGCCCCGTACGCCTCACGGTCGCCGTTCGAGGTGTGGGTCGTGCCCCGCCGCCACGAGGCGGACTTCGGGCGCGCGAGCGACGCCGACATCGCCTCGAGCGGCGAGGCGCTCCGCCGGGTGCTCGGGCTCCTGGCGACGCTCGGCGGGCCGCCGTACAACCTCGTCCTCCACACGGCGCCGCTCCGCGAGCGCGTCGATGCGACGTACCACTGGCACTGGGAGATCCACCCGCGACTCCGGGAGATCGCCGGCCTGGAGCTGGGCACGGGGCTGCCGGTGAACCCGGTGTCGCCCGAGGAGGCGGTCGAGGAGCTGCTTCGCCACGTTCGCCCAGAGAGCCCGGAACTGGACTGATGGGACTGAGCTGGCCGGTCGCACGCCGTCACATCGCGTCGCGTTGCCGCGTCAGTCGTGAGCGGAGTGCACGTTTTCATCGTGAGGCTCCCTGTCCACCTTTCGTTCGAGCTGCGCCAGCATGGTCCACGGCGAGCCGCCCGGCGCCGCCTCCCGAACCCGCGATTTCGCCCTCGACCCGGTCCGCACCGGGATCGGGTGTCTGGGCGACGCTTCGTCCGCCATGACCGAGCAGGAGACGGCCGTCCGGGCCGCGATCGAGGTGCTCTACGCACAGCACCACGGTGAAATCTACGCCTACCTGCTGCGGATGCTCCGCGAGCCCGAGCTCGCCGCGGACCTCACCCAGGACACCTTCGTCAAGGCGTATCGCGCGTACGACTCGCTCGAGGAGCGGGCCCATGCCCGGGCCTGGCTCTACCAGATCGCCCACCGCGTCGCCCTCGACGAGATCCGCCGGCGGAAGATCATCCGCTTCTTCCCGTGGACCGGGGAGTCGAAGGGGACCGCGCCGTCGGCGGAGCGCCTCGTCATGGACGTCCATCTCTCTGGCGACCTGCAGCGGGCGCTCGAGCGGATCCCGGAACGCCAGCGGAACGCGCTGCTGCTCGCCGAGCTGCACGACCTCACCGGCCTCGAACTGGCGGCCGCGCTCGGGGTGAGTCACGTCGCCGCCCGCGCCCTCCTCACCCGCGCCCGCGAGAGCCTCCGCCAGGCCCTCGCCGCCGAACGCCTCGGCGAACAGGGCGCCGATGCGGACGTCCGATCGAACCCGGGGACGACTCGATGAGCCACCTTCGGCGAGCTCGCCTCCGCACGCGCTTCGTGTCCGATCACGAGCGCGCCCGGGAGCTCGCCGCCGCCCGCCTCTCGGCGACGCTCGCCGGCGCCGAGCTGACCTGGCTGGCCGGGCACCTCGAGGCCTGCCCGCCGTGCCGGGCGGTGGCGGCCGACTACGAGGCGCAGCAGGAGGCGTTCCGGGCGCTGCGGGCCGTTCCGGTGCCCGCGCCACCGCGTGACCTGTGGGCCCGGACGGCGGCCGCGCTCGACGCGGAGATGCGGCGCTCGGCGCGTGGCAGCCGGGGCCGCCGGGCTGCCGCCGATCGACGGCCGGCCGGCCAGTGGCCCGTCGGTCGGGAGCGTGTTCGGCTCGTCCCGTACGGCGCCCTTGCCGGGGCACTCGTCGTGGCGGTCGTTGCCGCCAGCTCGCTCCTCGGCGGCTGGTCGGGAAGGCCCACCGGTGAGGTGAGCCTGCCGCCCTCGATCGCGCCCGTGCCGACGCCCGTCACGGTCGCCGCCGAAGGCGTGGCGTGGCTGGCGCCCCAGGACGATGGCACGTACGCGCTGAACATCGCTCCGGTCGATCGTGTCTGCCCGGTCGACGCCCAGCCCGACTGTGCTCCGATCGACGGCTCGGCGCGCCAGCTGATCCGGCTCACGAGTGCACCGCGGGCCGTCCTTCGCTCACCCAGCCAGTCGCAGGTCGTCGTTCTCGATGCTGCGACAACGTCGGCCGGAGGCGTGGTCTACGTCGTGCCGGTCGGCGCGACTGGCGGAGCCCCGGGCAGCGGGTCGCCCGGTCCGAGCGGTACGCCGTTTGCGATCGCGTCGGCGCCGCCGTCGCCAACCCCAGCGTCGGAGGCGCCCGAGGTGGCCGGGAATTCCGGCGGCGGCCAGACGATCGCGCCGTCGACCGGGCCCTCGGCGCCGCTGCCCATACCGCCCTCGCCGCCGCCCATACCGCCCTCGCCGACCGCCGCGCCGCTGTCACCGTCGGCTGTCTCCTCGCCGTCCGCTCCCGTTTCGCCGTCCGCCACCGAGTCCTCGGCCCCGGCCGAACCTGGCCAGACGCCGTCGTCCAGCCCCGCCGCCTCGCCGGCGCCGGGTAGCCCGATCGCGATCATCAGCGACGTCATCGTCGT
>JAJYXX010000143.1 GCA_021801545.1 Chloroflexota bacterium
TGGCGAGCGCTCATCCTGTTCGGGGTCGTCGTCGGCCTCGGCGGTGTCTACTGGGCGTACCACCTGTGATGCTTGACGTAGCTGGGCTGTCTGCTATCGTCGGCCATGACAAGTAGCGTGATCGGGACGAGTGCGAACGTGAATCGGCGGTTCTACACGCCACGAGAAGTGGCCGACATGCTGGGCGTCAGCACGACGACTGTGCTCAAGCTCATCCACGACGGAAGCCTGCCCGGCATCAAGGTGTCCGAGCGCATCTATCGGATCCCCATCCCGGCATTCGAGCGGTTCCAGGCCGGTGGTGCGGCGCAGTCGTTCACCCCGGTGATGCGCAGGGTGGACCGGCTGGAGCCTCTCGGCGAGAGCGAGGAGCTGCCCAGACCGAGAGAGTCACCCGTCGATGTGGCCCGGTGAGCCTCGATCTCGCGGGCCTTGGTCGCTACCTCGTCGGCCTGACGACGTACGTCGAGCGGTGGGGGGTGAACCTCGCGCAGCTCCCGAGCCTGGATCGCGACCCCAACGACGTGATCGGGTTCGCGATTGAGGGGAAGCTGCCGGCGTCGGGGTCCGGTCCTGGAGCCGAGATGATCCTGCGGGAACGATGGTCGCCAGGCGCCAGCGGCTGGGAGCGCACTGGGTACGCGTACGAGCTCATCGACCACGAGCTGGCGAGCCGTCGGGTGTTCCACCAGCACGACAGCGAGGCATTCATCCGCCGATTCCGGGTGGTCGTGCACGAGCATTGCGAGGAGCTCCTCGGGTCGCCCGGGTGCCTGCACTACGCCGGATTTCCCATCGTTGATGGATACGACGGCGCGAGACGGCTGCTTGCGATCTGGGTGGATCCAGGCGGGATCTCGTGCGATGGTCTCACGTGTCTCGAGACCTGACCGGTCTCGGGTGGGACCGACCCCGTGTCACCGCGCTCGGGCTGGATCATGCGCTCGTCCTCGCGATCGTCGGCTCGCGGGTCGTTGTCCTGCTGGCGGCCGTGCTCGCGGAGACGGTCGTCACGAGGAACCCGGTGCTCACGAGCGGCGACGGCGCGCCGATCCTCCGGAGCCTGACGAGTTGGGACGGCTGGTGGTACCTCGGGATCGTCCGCGACGGCTACCACGCCGCCCCGATCGTCGACGGTTACCACGATTACGCGTTCTTCCCGCTCTATCCGCTGCTCGTCCGGGCGCTGTCGTTCCCGTGGCCGGTGTACGCGGGACTGGTCGCCGTTGTCCTGTCGAACGTCCTGTTCGTCGCCGCGCTCGTGCTCCTCGTGCGGCTCGGGCGTGTCGTCCTCGGTGACGAGAGGGCGAGGAGAGGGGCGATGCTCCTCGCGATCTCGCCGTTTGCGGCGGTCTTCTCGATGGCGTACTCGGAGAGCCTCTTCCTCGCCCTCTCGGTGGGCGCGTTCCTCGCGGTGGAGCGCGATCGGCGGGCGCTCAGCGGGGTGCTGTTCGGGCTGACTGTGCTCGCGCGGCTCCAGGGCGCGGTCCTGCTCCTGCCGCTGTGGTTCCTCCTGTTCGCGCGGGACGGGCGGCGGCTCCGGGCGTCGCAGGCGTGGCTCCTGCTGGGTCCGCTGGCGGCTGTGGCGTTTCTCGGCTACGTCGCCGTCCTGACCAGGAGCGCTGGCTCGTACGGCACGGCGCAGGCCGCCTGGGGGAGAGGCGGGATCGGGAGCTCGGCGGCCGGCGCTGCCATCGGCTCCTCGGGCGACCTCAACCAGCTCGTCCTGCTCGTGACGCTCATCGCGTCGCTCTTCCTGCTCGTCTTCCGGCGCGTCGACCGGGTCCCGTGGGTGTACGCACTCGTCCCGCTGCTGTACGTCGGCTCGGTGTTCGTGAGCGGGATTCTCGAGTCGGTCGGGCGATACGTGACGCTCGCCTTCCCGAACTCCTGGCTGCTCGCCGGGCGGCGGGCGACCTGGTTCCGGCGCGGCTGGCCGGTGGTCTCGCTGGTCCTCCTGGGCCTCGTTTCGCTCCAGATGTTCCGCGGGCAATTCGTGCCGTGAGATCGGCACCCACGTTGACGCTCGCGCGCCCGGTTCCGCCGCTCGCGCTCCCGGTCCTTGCGGTCGCGACGCTGACGGCGATCGTCGGGGTCGCCGTCGCCGTGGCGATCGCGCCGAACGCCTGGGCGGTCGACATCGAGCGGAACCTCCGGGCGGCCGAGGCGCTCCGGGCGGGGTCGTTCGGGACCGTCGAGGGCTACCTCTACACGCCACTGGCGGCGGTCCTGACGATCCCGCTCACGCTCATTCCCGCCGGGGTGGCCATCTGGGGCTGGTTGGCGGCACGTCTGGCGCTCGTGCTGGCCGGCGTTCGACGCGAGACAGCCGGCTGGGCGATCGGGGACCGGTGGGCGGCCGCGCTCGCGGCTGTGATGTTCGTCCCGACGCTCCACGACCTGATGCTCGGCAACGTGAGCCTCGTGATGACGGCGGCCGTCGCCCTCGTGCTGTGGGTTCGGGACCGGTGGTGGGCGGGGATCGCGCTCGGTCTCGTTCTCGCCACAGTGCCGAAACCACAGCTCCTCCCGATCTTCGTCTGGATGCTCGTCTTCCGCCGCCGGTCGCTCGTCGGCGCTCTCGGGACAGCGGCGATCGCGACCGGGATCGGGGTCCTCTGGCTCGGCGTCGACCGGTACCTGACGTTCGTCGACGCCGTCCTCCACGCGCCGTATCTCGGGACGCCGATGTACGGGAACCTGGGCCTGACCGGGTTGCTGCCGGGTTTCGTCGTGCCGCTCGGTGCGCTGACGATCGCCGCGACGGCGATCGGGTTCTGGCGCGGAGAAGCGGCCGGCTTCATCTGTGCGGTCGGCGCCGGGATCCTGCTCGCGCCCTACACGATGGCCTACAGCGCGGTGCCGCTGCTGCTCGCGATCCGCCCGCTGTCACGTGTCGCGCCACGGGCAACGTTCGTGCTCGCCCTGACCGGCTCGCTCGGCGTCCTCGTCTTCCTCCCGCTCTGGATCGGGGCGGTGATGGCGGTGGCGCTTGGTGTGCCGCGCCTGAGGTGGGCACGGGCTGAGTAAGGGCGAACCTGCGACGATCAGCGCACGATGACCACTCGCCGCTGGCCGATCCTCCTGATCTTCGTCCTGTCCGGGGCTGCGGGCCTCGTCTACGAGGTCGTCTGGGCGCGCCAGCT
>JAJYXX010000276.1 GCA_021801545.1 Chloroflexota bacterium
CAAGTGCTGGCGCGGGGGCGACGAGCTCGTGGGGCCGGTCCATCGGGTCTCCTCCGGGCGGGTGCTCGGGCTGAGGTGGTCAGGCGGGGAGGCCGAGGCCGGGGGCCTGCCGGGGCAAGAGGGCGGCAGCATGGGCCAGGGAGTCCCCGGACCCGGACGACGGGAGCCCGCCGATTCCCCCCGCCATCCGGACCCGGGAACGAGGAGGAGACTAGCGACCGACGCTCACCGCCGGCTCATCGCCGGCTTCACCGCCAGCTTCACCGGCCGGCCGCACAGGGCGCCGTCGAGGACGGAGCGTCCAGGGCCGCGCCCCGTCAGCCGAGCGACGACCCGGCGGCCAGCTCGGCAAGGATGACGAGCAGCCCGTTGAAGGTGGCGTGGAGCCCGATCGAGGCGTAGATCGAGCGCCGCTCGAGGAAGACCCAGCCGAGGGCGACCGCCACCGGGAGACGCGCCACGAACGCGACGAACGCTCGGGCCGTCGTTTCACCGAACGTCGCCCCGCTGATCGTCAGGACGTGGACGAGGGCGAAAAAGATGGCACCGCGCACGAGCGCGCGCCGGGGCCCGATCGACCTCGCCCAGGCGGTCGTTGCGAACCCGCGGTAGAAGAGCTCCTCGCCGACCGGGGCGACGACCATCGCCGAGACGAGGTTGACGAGCAGCCCCAGCCCGCCGCCCGACGGAGGCAGCGGCGAGTCCGGCGCCGCCCCCACGAGCTCGACGAGCAGCGAGGCGAGGGCGCTCGTCACGACGATCACCGGCAGGGCGAGCAACGCCCCGAGCGCGAGGTCCCGCACCGCGCCCGGCCCGAGCGGCCCGAACCCCATCTCCCGCCAGCCGAGCGAGCCGGGGCCGACGACGAGGAGGCGGACGAGACCGGCGTAGACGAGCGCGGTCGCCAGGACCGACACGAGCGACGCCGCCGGCGACCGGAGGTCGAACCCGAGCACGCTGGCCGGCCCGACGACGACGATCACGAGCAGGATCGTCAGCGGCAGGCTGGCGGCGAAGACGAGGAACGGTGACGGCCCGACGTAGCCGGCCTCGCCGCGTGCCCGTCGCTCGATCGCCTGCGACCCGGCCGCCGCGACGAGCCCGATACCCAAGATCGCCGCCCCGATTGCCGACAGGACGACCGGCGCAGCCCCGCCGCTGGCGAGGAGCCCGACGAGCAGGATCCCCAGGCCCATGACCGAGCCCAGCCAGCCGGCGAGGTAGAGGCCGGGGGCGGCACGACCCTCGATCGTGAAGATCGACCCGCCCGGTGGACGCGGTGGGCTGGTTCCCGCCCCTCCGTCGTCCGTCCCGGTTGCCGGGGCCACGTCCTCGTCGGGTCGAGGCGCCTCCACGGAGGGCTCGACCGGGATGCTCAACGCTCCGGCAGCGAGCCGGGCGCGGGCCGGCTGGAGGACACACGGGTCGCGCCCGAGCGAGGAACACGGACGGAGGTAACAGTCGCGGAGGGCGCCGCCGATGCCGACGGAACACCGGGCCCCTCGCCGGTCGCCCCGCGGCGGCTCACGGCCGGGGCGCCGCTCGCGGCCGGGGCGCCACCGTGGGCGAAGTCGGTGCCGCACCAGGCGCAGATCGACCAGTCGAGCCCGACGAGCTTGCCGCAGTTCGGGCAGACCCGGTTCAGGCGGGTCCGGCAGGTGGGGCAGACGATCCAGTCGTCGTGGACCCGGCGCCGGCAGACCGGGCAGTTCTTCACCGTCTCGAGCTCGGCCAGGAGCGCCTCCTCGGCGAGCGTCCGCTCGTACGTCTCGCCGATCTTCTCCTGCGGTCGGACGACCCGGTAGATGACGACCGCGGCCGGGAAGAGGATCGGGGTGAAGACGATGATGAAGGCGGCCGCCAGGTAGGGCAGGATCGGGTTCTCGGTGCGCAGCTGAAGATCACGGAACGCCCAGTAGGCCGCGGCCAGCCAGAAGATCACCCAGTAGACGGCGATCGCGCGCAGCCCGAGCTGGACGACCGGGCTGTCGAAGATCCCCCCGATCGCGTCGATGACCCCCTGGAATTCCTTCGGCATCGGGCCTGGCGCGCGCCTCCATCGAACCGGCTCGAACGTCCCGGGCTCGAGTGCCCCGTGGGCCGTGCCGGTCGCCGCCGGCGTCCGGCGAAGTGTAGCAGCACCGCGGGCGCGTTCCAGGCGTCCAGATTCGCTTCCGGCGGCCGGTTTCGCTCCGGAGCCCGGTCCCGTTCCGGGCGCTCAGCCGGTGCGCCTGACCTCGAGCGTCCAGGCCAGGCTCCGCCACGTGGCGGCCGCGCCGGCGAGGACGAGGCCGAGCAGCCAGGCGGCCACGAACAGAGGTGTCAGAAGCGCGATCGCAACCGGGTCGCTGCCCGCGGCGAGCACGCGGCCGAGACGCTGCCAGGCGAGGCCGGCCGCCGCGAGCCCGGGCACGACGAGCACGGCCGAGCCGCAGGCAGCCACCGCGATCGTGGCCAGCGTCGTCGCCGGCCGCCTCACGACGTGGCGGAGTGCGCCGACCAGGGCAGCGGCGCCGGTCTCACCGAACAGGACGATCCGCCGGACGGCGATCCCGCCGACCGTCTCGCCGATCAGCCAGGCGAGGAGGACGAGGAGGAGCACCTCGGGCACGTCGCGCAGGACGCGGAACGCGACCGGGGAGGCCGTGTCGACCGGCAGTGTCAGCTCGCGGTACGCGGCGCCGACGATCCGCGGCAGGCTCCAGGCGAGTGCCGCGGCGAGCGGCAGGAGGACGACAAGCCGGATGAGCAGGACACGCGCCGCGAGGCCGACCGTGAGGACGCGGGGCGCCGCGGCCGGGTGGATCGCCAGGGGCAGCGCCCGCTCGATGAGCGCCACCTCCGCCGCGGCAGCAGCGAGTCCACCGCCAACCAGCCAGGCGACGAGGCCGGCGAGGACGCCGGCGAGCAACCGACTGAACGCCTCCGACGGCCCGGCGGGCGTGATCGCGGTCGGACCGATGAACGTCACCAGCCCGACGGTCGAGGGGACGACGACGATCGGAGCGAGGTACAGGACGAGCCCGCCGCGCAGGAGGAAGGCGACGAGCGCCAGCGGCCAGAGCTGCCGGCGACCGAGCCCGGTGCTCGCGGCAACCCGGGCGGTCCGGGCCCACCCAGTCGCACCAGTCGAGCCGGTCGACCCGTCCCCGGGCGCCCGGTGGGTCATGGAGCCGGGCTGGCGCCGGTCAGGATCGCGAGCTGGCGAAGGGCCTCCTCGACGAGGCGCATCTCGGCGCCATACGTCGCGAAGTCGCCGTTCCTCAAGGCCTGCTGGGCGAGCGCGAAGTGATCGTTCGCGTAGCTCACGAGTGCCCGGACATCACCCGCCGGCGGTGTCGCACCCGGGGCCGTCGAGGGCGGCGGGGTGGCGCCCGGGGCGGGCGTCGGCCCTGCCCCCGTCCCGCTGCCCGGACCCGTCCCCGGGCTCAGACCGAGGAGCGCATCGAGCGCCTCGCCGAGCGAGTCACCCCAGACGATCTTCGTCGCCGAGGCGAGGATCACCTTCTGGAGCTCCGGCAGCGCGCTGCTCGTCGAGACGAGATAGACCGGCTGGAGGTAGATGAGCGAGTCCTGGACCGGGATGACGATCAGGTTGCCGCGGATCACCTTGCTGCCCGACTGGTTCCAGAGCGTGATCTGGGCACTGATCGTCGGATCGGCATCGATCTGGGCCTCGATCTGCTGCGGCCCGAGCACCGAGGTGTTCTCCGGGAACTGGTAGACGCGGACCTGGCCGTAGCTCGGCGCGTCGTTCCGCGCTGCCACCCAGGCGATCATGTTCGGCCGCTGGGCGGGCACCATCGGCTGGAGAAGGAGGAACTCGGCGCGGTCCTCGCCGGGCATCCGCATCATCACGTAGTAGGCCTCGCTCGGCAGGCTCTGGTTGCCGCCCACGTCGGTCGGCACCGTCCAGAGGTCGCCGCGGTTGTAGAACGTCGCTGGCGCGGTCACGTGATAGGTCGCGAACATCCGGGTCTGGACGTTGAAGAGCTCCTCGGGGACCCGCAGATGCGGCCGCAGGTCGGCCGGGAGCTGGTCGAGCGGCCGGAAGAGGGTCGGGAAGACGCCCTCGTAGGCGCGCAGGATCGGATCGCTCGGATCGGCGGCGTAGAACGTCATCCGGCCGTCGTAGGCGTCCATGACGACCTTCACGCTGTTGCGCAGGTAGTTGATCGGCGCGTCGCCCAGCCCGGTCCCGCCCGGCAGCGTCGTCGGGTCGAAGTACTGGGCGTTCGGGAAGCGGTCGCTCACCGTGTACGCATCCTGGATCCAGACCAGTCGGCCATCGCCGGTGACGACGAGATACGGGTCGCGGTCGTAGCGCAGGAACGGCGCGATCAGCCGCAGGCGATCGCCGAGCGAGCGATGGAAGAGGAGCTGGCTCTGCGCGGTCACCTGGTCGCTGATCAGCAGGTTGAGGTCCCGGAACCGGGCGGCGAACAGGAGCCGGGTCAGCGTGTTTTCCAGGCGGATCCCCGTCGTCCCCGTCCAGCTCGTCGTCTGGCCGGTTCCCGGATCGCCGTCGCTCGCCGTCCCGACCGGGTAGTCGAACTCGGGCTGGCGCGCCCCGACGATGACGTAGTCGCTGGGGCGCTCGCCGAAGTAGATCCGGAACTGGCTGACGACCGGCGCGCCAGGCACCGAGGCCGGCGGCAGATCCTTGACGAAGAGGACCGGGCGGCCGGCGTCGGTCGCCTCGTTCACCGGGGCCATCGCCAGGCCAACGCCATGGGTGAACGTGATCCGCTGGTTCACCCAGGAGTTCGCCTGGGGGTTCTTCTCGGGCGCCAGCTCGCGGGCCGAGAGCATCACCTGGCGCTCGGCCCCATCGATCGGGTAGCGATCGGTGTCGACGTCGACGAAGTCGTAGTACTGGCGAACGGTCTGGAGCTGGTCGAGGACGTCACGCAGCGGCCGGTAGTCCCAGACCCGGGCGTTGTCGAACGTGTCCTTCTCCTTCTGGACGGCGGCCGCGGTGAGTGGCGCCTCGCCGCTGTAGTCGCGCCGCTCCCAGCGGTCGAGCCCGTAGGCCAGTCTCGTCATTGCGATGTTGTTGGCGATGTAGGGCCGCTCCTGGGCGAACTGGTTCGGTTCGACCGTGAAGCGCTGGACGACCTCCGGGTAGATCTGGCCGAGGACGAGCGAAGCGACGAGCCAGATGCCGACCGCCATGCCGAGTGGCCAGAGCATCCGCGTGAACGCGCCCCCGACGAGGAACGCCGCCGACAGGGCGGCGATCACGGTCAGGACATCGAGGGCCAGGAACTGCGCGTTCGCATCCGTGTAGCTCACGCCGGTGGCCACGCCCCGCGCGCTGTAGACGAGCTCGAGCTTGTCGAGCTGGTAGCCGGCCGCCACGGAGACGAGGTAGAGACCGGCGAGAACGGCGAGGTGGACCCGGACCGGGGTCGAGAAGACGAGGCTGCCGCGCAGCGCACCGACGAGGTACCGGCCCAGGCTGACGATGAGTACGCCGAGCAGCAGGGCGTTCACGAGGGCCTGGACGAGCCGGAAGAACGGGAGATCGAACAGGAAGAAGCCGATATCGCGCCCGAAGATCGGATCCGTCACGGCCGCCGCCCCCGCGGCCGCGTAGGGCACGCGATGCTGGAAGAGGAGGGTCGTCTCCCACGCCCCGCTCGCCGTGCCGGCAACGCCGAGGGCGAAGAGGATCGCCAGGCCGACGATGACCCAGTTGCCGAGCGGGGTGAGGTCCGGCAGCTCCTCCCCCTCGATGACGATCGGGCGAGGGCCGGGCGGACGCTCACCCGGCGGACGGCGACCGCGACCCGGGCGACCGGGCGAACCCCAGCCGCCGAACGGGCCACCCTCGTCATCCGGACGGCCGGAGCGCGGGCCCGTCCACGTGCCGCCGGCGCCGGCGGTGCGGCTCGCCTCGCCGAGTCGGTCGAAGAAGCCCTGGAGCGTGCCGCGACCGCTCGGATCCGGTGGCGGCGACAGCCGGGCGGCGAGCCAGAAGTTGCCGAACAGGACGATGAGTGCGATCGTCAGCCCGCCCGCGAAGAGCACGCCCTGGGTGCCGAGCCGGGTCCAGAAGACACCGTCGAAGCCGACGCTCGTGTACCAGATCGCGTCGGTCCAGAGGTCCAGCCCGAAGCTGGCCAGGGCGACGATCGCCACGCCGACCACGATGACGAAGCCGAGACCGAACCGCCGGCCGGCCTCCGCCGCCCGACCGCCGAAGCCGGCGCCGTCGTCCGGCCCGCCCGGTCCGCGGCGGCTACCGCCACCGGGCCGCTCGGTCTCCGTCGGTTCGTCGGTCTCCGTCGGTTCGTCGGTCTCCGTCGGTTCGTCGGCGCCCTTGGGGGCCTCCGGGCGTGGTCGTCCCCCGGCCTCCGCCTCGGCGCGGCGCCGCAGTTCCTCCATGAACTCGTCGAAGAGGTCCTTCATCTGCTGCGCGGAGTCTACCCTGCGCGGCCCCGCACCACCGCCGGGCCTCGGCAGCCCGGCCGGGCGAGGCCGCGGCTGTCAGCGACGATGGAGTCCCTCGACCGAACGCCGGAAGGCCGCGAGCACCGACTCGGCGATCTCCGTCGGGCGCATCGTCGCGGCACGCATCGGCTCCCACTTGAAGGCCGAGAGGACGACGAGCGGCGCCTCCCAGGGCAGTCGTTCGTCGGGCGGCGGGACGCCGAGCCGGAGTCGGAGCAACTGGCGCCCACCCTCCTCGAGGATCATCCCCGAGAGCGCGCCGGCGACGAGCGGGCCGAGCCGGAAAAGCGGCGGGTCGGCCGGCGGGCCGGCCTCGGGCGCGACCTGGCGGAACATGACGAGCCCCGTCTCGTCCGCGACCCAGAGCAGGCCAACCCACCAGTCGTCGGCCATCGTCGTCGGCTCGGCGACACCGGCCCGGTAGCGACGGTCGCCGATCCGAACCTCCTGCTCGGGCACGTACGAGGGTCCGGGCGGCGGAAGTTGGTCGGCCACAGTCGGCAGGATACCGTCCCTGGCGCCCTGAAGCCCGCGCCCTGGTCGAACGTGTCAGACGGCCGCGGACCCGGACGGCGGTTCCTCGTCGGGCGGACCGGCCTGGAGGGCCTCGCTGACGGCCCGCGCATCGGCGGCGACCTTGCGAGCTGTCTCGAGCGCCACCTCAGCGGCTGCGGCATCGTCGGCTGTCCGTGCCCCGAGCACCTCCTCGGCGGCGATCGCACTCGCCTCGGCGGTCAGGTTCGTCAGGTGCGCCGCCAGCTCGAGCCGCCGGATCTCGCGGCGAACCTCCTCCGGCGGCGGGGCAAGCGATCCGGGAGCCGCCGCCGGGGTGGCGACCTCGTCGGCTGGCTCGCCGCTCAGCCACTGGAGCAGGCGGCTGCGATTCTGCGGTCGGCCGAGGCGCGCAGATGGCGCAGCGACGAGCGTCGTCACACCCGGAATCTGCGGCTCGGCCTCGCTCGTGAGCGTCGCACCGCACGCCGGGCAGACGGCGTCGTCAGCCGAGGCCAGCACGCCCGAGCACCACGGGCAGCGGGGGCCTGCCGAACCGACCCCCGCGGTCGAGTCGTCCATACGCGCACTCTACCGCGCGCAAGGCACCCGCGAACCCCTCGAAGGTCCCACCGGGGCGGGTGACCGGCCAGCGACCGGCGAGCCCGGGCGGCCAAACGACCTGGCGGCCCGGGCGGCCGCTCAGCGGCGGCCGCTCACTCCCACTCGATCGTCGCCGGCGGCTTCGAGCTGATGTCGTAGACGACCCGGTTGACGCCCGGCACCTCGTTCACGATCCGCGACGAGATCCGCCCGAGCACGTCGTAGGGCAGCTTCGCCCAGTCGGCCGTCATCCCGTCCTCGGAGGTGACGGCGCGAATTGCGACGACGTTCGCGTACGTCCGCCCGTCGCCCATGACGCCGACGCTCCGGACCGGGGTGAGGATCGCGAACGACTGCCACAGGCTCCGGTAGAGCCCGGCCGCCTTGATCTCGTCGATCACGATCCAGTCCGCCTCGCGGAGCGTGTCGAGCCGCTCGGCCGTCACCTCGCCGATGATCCGGATCGCGAGGCCGGGCCCGGGAAACGGCTGGCGCAGGACCATCGCCTCGGGCAGGCCGAGCGCCAGGCCGACCGTCCGGACCTCGTCCTTGAACAGGTAGCGCAGCGGTTCGATCAGCTTGAACCGCAGGTCGGCCGGCAGCCCGCCGACGTTGTGGTGGGTCTTGATCTTCTGGGCAGCCTTTGTCTCCGAGGTCGCGCTCTCGATGACGTCGGGATAGAGCGTGCCCTGGGTGAGGAAGTCGATCCGCCCGGAGGCGGAGATCTTGGCCGCCTCCTCCTCGAAGACCCGGATGAACTCGTCGCCGATGATCTTGCGCTTCTGCTCCGGCTCGGCGACGCCGCCGAGCCGGGCGAGGAACCGCTCGCAGGCATCGACCATGACGAGTCTCATGCCCAGGTTCTGCTCGAACGTCGTGCGCAGGAGATCCGACTCCTTCTTGCGCATCAGGCCGTGGTCGACGTAGATGCAGGTCAGGCGATCACCGACGGCACGGTGGACGAGAGCGGCGGCGACCGCCGAATCGACACCCCCGGAGAGGGCGCAGATGACGAGGCCGTCAGAGCCGGTCGCGTGAGCGTGGGCGTCGACGCGCGAGCGGATCTCGGCGACGGTCGAGTCGATGAAGTTCGCCGCCGTCCAGGTCGGTCGGGCGCCGGCGATGTCGATGACGAAGTTGCGCAGGATCTCGCGACCGCGCGGGGTGTGGACGACCTCCGGGTGGAACTGGATCCCGAACATCCGGCGAACGGGGTCGGCGAGCCCGGCGAAGGGGGTCGACTCGGTCTGGGCGGTGGGCGTGAAGCCCTCCGGCGGGCGGACGATCGAGTCGCCGTGGCTCATCCAGACCGGCTGCTCGCGGTCGATCCCCCGGAAGAGGCCGCCCTCGTTCGTGATCGTCACGGTCGCCGGACCGTACTCGCGGCGGGTTGCCGGGATCACCTCGCCACCGAGCTCGTGGGCCATCAGCTGGAGGCCGTAGCAGATGCCGAGGACGGGGACCCGCCCGGACCAGATCGCCGGATCGGGGCGCGGCGCCCCCTCGTCGTAGACGCTCGACGGCCCGCCGGAGAGGATGATCGCCTTCGGCCGGCGGCGCTCGATCTCCGCCCACGGCGTGTCGTGCGGGAGGAGCTCCGAGTAGACGTGGAGCTCGCGGACGCGACGAGCGATCAGCTGGGCGTACTGGCTGCCAAAGTCGAGGACGACGACGGTGTCCGGCTCCGAGGCGGACGGCTCGCCGCGCGGGACGCCGCCGCCCGGACGATCCTCCGGGGAACGCTCCGGGGCGGGTGCTTTGAGCGCGGTCTCGAGGTAGGCCTCGACCTCGGCGTCGTCGGGGGCCAGGACCCGATGGCCGGCGTTCGCGATCTCGCCGTGGACGGTCTTGCCCCGCGGCGGCTTCGGCGGCCGCTCGTGGTTCTCCGGTTCCTGCAGGGCTCGGGCGTGGCGCCCGAGATCCAGCCGCGGCGGCTTCGGCGGCCGCTCGTGGTTCTCCGGGGCGCTGTCAGCCGGCGGTCGCTCGTCGCTCGCCGGGGCGCCGTCACCCGGTCGTCGATCCATCGCCTCCCGGTCGCTCAATCGCCACCCTCCCGCGCTGCCAAATTGCCGCCCTCCCGCGCTGCCCTGCCGTTCGGGCAAGTGTAGCGGCGCGGACGCACGAGCCGGAGCGATCGTGTCAGGCTGCGTGCGCCGGCCCGGCAGGCCAGCGGGCGCGAGTTGGTCGGGCGCGATCGGGTCGGGTGCGAGTTGGTCGGGCGGCGCGATCGGGCCCTTTCCGTCGGAACCCTTCCTTCACCGTGATTACTACGATCTCGTACTACGATCTCGCAGTAATCTGCATCTGACGGACGGACGGCCGGCCGGCAATAGCGTGTCGCGGATGGACGACCGACTCCCGGGGATGTGCCCCCACAGACGAGACGCGTCGGGTCAGTCCTGGTTGCGCATCGCCTCGGCGGCCACGACGAAGTAGGCCTCGAGGCAGGCGACGATCTCGGGCGGTGTCTCCACGGCGGCGAGCGCCTCGCGCATCCGGGTCAGCCAGTGGTCCCGCTCCTCGGTCCGATCTCGAACGGGAAGTGGCGGGCGCGAAGGCTGGGGTGATCGCGCTCGTCGGAGCAGGTCGTCGGCTCGGGGCGGCCTCCTGGGTCTCGGTCGTCACACCCGTCAGCCTACGGCGGCAGCGGCCGGCGAAACGAGTCGGGCAGCGACACGCTGGCGACTCGGCACGGGCATCGATCCCGGGCTACTGGCCGTGGCCGCTCGTGCATGCGTACGCACGTGGCGTACTCGATCGTCATCGCCGCGGACTCGGGCCACAGTGTCGTGGCGCGCCTCGGCCGGGCAGGCAGGGAGATCCGATGAACCGGGACCCGCTCCTCGAGCTGGCCGATCGCCACCTGATCCGGTACGTCCCGGAATTCGCGCCGTTCCTGGTCGAGCGGGCGAGGGGGAGCTGGGTCTGGGATCGGGCGGGCAACGCGGTGCTCGACTTCACGAGCGGCCAGATCTGCAGCACGATCGGCCACAACCATCCCCGGATCGTCGAGGCGATCCGGGCGGCCTGCGACCGGGTCCTCCATCTCAACAGCTGGATGCTCTCCGAGGAGGTCGTCCGCCTGGCGGCCCGCCTCGCCGAGCTGCTCCCGGCCCCACTCGGGAAGACGATCTTCCTCAACACCGGTTCGGAGTCGAACGAGATCGCGATGCGGATCGCGAAGCTCGCGACCGGGCGGTTCGAGATCCTCGGACTCGAGCAGAGCTTCCACGGCCTGACGGCCGGGGCCGCGTCGGTCACGAACTCGGTCGCCCACCGCGGCTACGGGCCCCAGCTCCCCGGCGTCTTCACGATCCCCGCCCCGTACGCGTATCGCTGCCCGGTCCGGAGCGCGGTGGTCCGGAGCGCGGCTGACCCGCTCGGCCCGCCGGCTCACCCTGCACCTGCCGGCGCGCTGGCCCTGGGCGATCAGCTTCTCTGCGGCCCTGGTCCGGCTCCGGGCGATCCCGCTCCTGGCCTGACCGGCGGTTGATGCCCGACCGCTGCCTCCGGGGCTGGCGGGAGCCTGCCCCGGAGCCTCGTCCGCGGGCCCTCCGATCGCCCCTTCCGGCCCGCCGACCGCGATCGCGACCGTGGCCACCGGGGCTCGATCGTCCGTCCGTCGGACAAACCGCTCTTTCGGCCATCAACCGACCCGATCAGCCAGATCTTCGGCGGATTCGGGCTTATACACGGCCGGTCCCTGGCTCGAATCCAGGCTCCCCTACCATGTTCCGGACGCGACCCCGATTTCCGGGTACGCACGACGGGCGGGGCCGGCGAAGCAGCGACGCTCGCGGATCCCGTCGCTGCGGTGCTGCTGGCGTCATCGACCGAGTCCCTCGAGCCAGCCGAGGCGCCCATCGTCGACTGCCCTGCGCGCGGTCAGGTACATCGCCGCCGACCAGGCCTGCAGCGGGCGTCCCATCGGGTGCCCGGTCCGACCGTGATACCACTCGTTGAACTCCCACTGGCCGGCCCGACCGGTCCTGACGCACGCGGCCAGGCGCTCGAGCATCTCCCGGGCGACCTGGTGGCGCCCCGCCCGGACGAGGGCGCAGATCACAAAGCCACCGATGAACGGCCACGAGCCACCGTTCTGGTACTGGAGCGGCAGGTTGAGCCCGCCGTTGCGGTAGTACGGGCGCCAGTCGGGATCGCCCGGCTGGATGGGTGGATGGAGCGCCCGTGCCGGCCAGGGCTCGTGGATACCGACGGCCGCGAAGTGGTCGAGGATCTCCCCACTCCGCCGGTCATCGGCCACTCCTGCGATGATGGCCAGGGAGTTGCCCAGCACGTCGCACCAGTCCCCGAAGCTGCGGAAGCCGACCCACGGCAGGTAGAAGGGGCGCGTCCAGAGCTCGACGGCGGTGAGCTCGGCGAGCCTCCGGGACTCGAGATCGTCTCCTCCGAGTACCGGCGAGGTGGCCCGGTCCCACAGCCCTTCGGGAGCCTCGACCCAGAGGAGCTCGTTGAGGCGGGCATGCACCCGGTCGGCAAGCGCCGGGTGGAGCGCCGCATCGGGCAGTCCGTATCGGTCGGCGAGCGCTGCGTACGACCGAAGCGCGAGCAGATACAAGACGTTGTCATACAGGACCTTGCCGCGGTAGGCGATCAGGTCCGCCCAGCCGGAGGCCTCCTGGGACTCGATGAGGCCGTCTTCGTCGCTGTCCTGGAACCGCGCCCAGCGCATCGCCCGCTCCACGACTTCGCGACGGGAGAGGTCGGGCGCGTCTGCGGTGGGCATCCGGTCCATGAGGCGCTCGCCGATGACGAACCAGAGCGTACTGTCCACACCGACGGCGTTGGCCGTTCCCGACCGTCCGTCGGGCCGGACGCTGGTCGGGATTCGCCCGAGCGGTGACTGGCGCGCTGCGAGCGTGTCGAGCGTCGTTCGAACCGCCGGCATGAGCTCGTCGAGCCCGGCGGCGCAGACGCCGAGCAGGACGATCATGGCGTCTCGGGCCCAGATCTCCGGGTAGCCGTCGTCGGTCGCGGAAGCGCGAAACCCGAGCGGCGTCACGCATCGGCTCAGGACACGACGGGCGTGTTCCGCTGCCTCGTCGATCTCGGAGCGTCTGACGGTCCGCCCCGCCCGGCTCATCGCGCCGCCTCGATGAGCGGCCGCATGAACGTCGCCGCCTCCTCGACGCCTTCGACGGCGGGCTGGGTCACGTCTTCGTTCTCGATCGAGAGCACGTCGTCATAGCCCGCGGCACGGAGCTCCTGCACGAACGCCATCCAGAAGTCGCGGCCGTGCGAGCGACCGATCGTCCGGAAGACCCACGCCCGCTCGCCCGGGTTCGAGAATGGACGGCCGTCGAGCACGCCGGCAAGCGCGACCTGCTCGGGTACGAGCTGCGTGTCCTTCAGGTGAACGTGGTGGACGGCGGGGCCGAGCGCCTGCACGACCGCGAGGGGGTCCATCTGCTGCCAGAACATGTGCGAGGGGTCGACGTTCGCCCCGATGATCGCCCCGACGGCCTCCCGCATCCGGAGCAGCGTCGGGACGTTGTAGACGAGGTGGAGCGGGTGGAGCTCGAACGCGATCCGCTCGACTCCGTGGTCCACGGCGTACTGGCCGAGCTCGCGCCAGAGTGGGACGGCCTCCGCCCACTGGCGCTCTCGGAGCGCGACGGCGTCGGGTGGCCAGGGATAGAAGGCCCAGTTGATCGTCGTCGAGTCGCGCCCATCACCCGGCGTTCCGGACATGGTGACGATCTTGCGCACGCCCAGCAGCCCGGCCAGGCGGATCGTCGCCCGGATGATCTCGACATGGTCGGGCCCCACCGCGGGATGGAGGGGCCAGGCCGAGCAGTTGAGGGCGGCAAGGCGAAGGCCTCGCTCGGTGATGGCGGCCGCGAACCGTGCACGTCGCCTGGTGTCGTCGAGGACCTCGAACACGCGGAGATGGGGTGCCGGCGACTGGCCCCCCGCTGCGATCTCGACACCCGTCGCGCCGATCCGGGCCGCGACATCGAGTGCCCCCTCGAACGAGAGGTGGCCGACCGAGTCCGTGTAGAGTCCCAGTTCCACGTCTTCTGCTCCATTCGTGCGGGTCGACTGACTGCGGGTCGGCTGACTGCGGCCCGGTCTCCGCTGCGCCGCAGCGCGGGTCGAATCAGCCGACCCCGAACAACCCCCGTCGCTTGACCGAGCCCCAGGCGGGCAGGTCGAGTTCGCGGAGCCCGAGCACGCCCCGACGGTAGACCGGATCGTCGCGGTCGAGCGGGATCGACACGGTTCGGCCGAGCGCCGCGGACTCGTAGGCGGCAAGCGTCGCCTCGAGGATGTGGAGGCCATCGGCCCCACGTGCGACCGGCTGACGACCCGTGACGATCGCCTCACCGAAGTCGGCGACGATCTCGGCGACCCCGTTGAGCCGAGGCCCGACGTCCAGCTCGCGTGCTCCCGCCCCGGTGGTGAGAACCGCCCGCTCGAGGGGGGCGAAGGGGCTCGTGCCCCCGTCGCGGTACTCGATCGTGAGGCGACCGTGCGGGCCGCTCACCGCGATGCCCCCCGGTCCAACTCCCCAGCCGACGTTCACGAGCGCCGCGTTACGGTCCGTCTCGAACCGGCAGAGGGCGATGTCTTCGACGGCCGCGGCGAGCTGCCGGGCGCCTGTCCAGGCCGAGACGCGCTCGATCGGTGCCCCCAGCAGCACTTCCGCGACGTACACGACGTGCAGCATGTCCATGAGGACGCCGCCGCCGGCCTGTGCTGAGTCATGACGCCACTCCGGTTGGTAGGCGGCCGTCCCGGGCCTGTCGATGACCCCCAGGTAGTTGAGGATCGCCACCTCGACCGCTCCGAGCTCGCCGGCCTCGATGACGCCCCGAGCAGCCCGGATCTCGGGGAAGTAGAGGTAGTTGTGGACGATCCCGAGCGTGACGCCCGCCTCGGCGGCCGCCACGACCATCGCCTCGGCGTCGGCGGGCACCGTGGCGAGCGGCTTCTCCGACAGAACGTGCTTGCCGACCCTCGCCGCCGCGACCACGATGTCGGCACGCAGGTGCGGCGGAACGCAGACGTCGACCATGTCGACGTCGTCCCGGTCGATGAGGCGGCCGGGGTCGAGGTGCGCGTCCACGGGATCGAGGCCGAGCAGCTCGCGACCCAGCTCGAGCCGCGCCGGCATGGGATCCGCGATGGCGACGACCCGGAATCGGTCCGGCTGACCGAGATATGCCGGGGCGTGGTCGTTGAGGCCGACGTTGCCGCAGCCGATGAGTCCCACTCGAAGGAGCGAATCACTCACGGTCCCGTGCCCTCACTGAGCGGATGTCATGCGCGGACGGCGACTACGCCGTCCCCTGGAGGGCGCCCAGGACGGTCGCCCGCAGGAGATAGCGACGCACGAGCAGGTAGAAAACGATCGCCGGCAGCATGTAGAGCACCGAGATCGCGGCCAGCTGCCCCCAGTCGACGAGCGTATAGGCGACCCACGCACGGAACAAGCCCAGCGAGATCGGCCAGAGGTCCGGCGACGAGACGAGGACCAGCGGTGTCAGGAACTCGCCCCATGCCCCGATGAACGCGAAGAGCCCGGCGGCGGCCACGCCCGGTCCGGCAAGCGGCAGAACCACTCGGAAGGCGGTGCCGATCCGTCCCGCACCGTCGATCCAGGCTGCCTCCTCGAGATCTATCGGGACGGTGTCGAAGAACCCCTTCATCATCCAGAGGACGAAGGGCAGCTGCTGGGCGGCCAGGACCAGGATGAGGCCCTGGTACGTGTCCACCAACCCAAGCCCAAGGGTGATCGCGTAGAGGGGCGCGATCGTCGCCGACGGCGGGATGACGCGCGTGAGCAGGATCCCGAAGAGGAGTGCCCGTCGGCCGCGGAAGTCGTACCGCGACAGCGCGTACCCTGCGAGCGTACAGACGACGAGCAGGAGGAGAACGGCCCCACCGGCCATGATCAGGCTGTTCGTGAGGAGCCGAAGGGAGTCCGCCCGCGTGAACACCCTGACGAAATTGTCCGGACCCACGCGGTCGGGCAGCTCGAGGTAGAGTCCTGCCCGCGGGTTGATGGCGGCGAGGAAAAGCCAGCCGAAGGGCACGGCGCAGAACAGCGCGAGTGCGACGAGCGTGGCGTACGATCCCAGGCGCCCGAGGAGGCGATCCGACGGCATCCTCGTGAGACTGAACGGCCCACGCCGGAGGCTCGGTGTCGTCCGGCTCATCGCACCATCCGGCTCATCGCACCATCCGGCTCAGATCTGCGCGCGCAGAAGCCGGACGTAGAAGAGTCCGAGGCCGAGGACGATCGCGAGCATCACGACCGCCGCGGCGCTGCCGAACCCGAGCTCAAAGAAGCGGAACGACTGCTCATAGATGTAGACGGTCAGGAGCGTCGTCGAGCCCGCCGGCCCTCCCCGGGTGAGGAAGTAGACCAGTCCAAAGACCCCGAACGTCGTGATCGTCGTGAGGAGCAGGAACAGCAGGATCGCGTACTTGATGAGCGGCAGGGTCACGTGGCGGAGCTGCTGCCGGACTGATGCACCGTCGACCTGGGCCGCCTCGAGCAGCTCCCGCGGGACGCTCTCGAGCGCCGCCGCGAAGAGCACCATCGCGAATGCGATGCCCCGCCAGATGTTCACGATGACGATCGATGCCATCGGGTATTCCTGAAGCCAGCGGATGGGGCCGATGCCCGTGAGCCCGACGAGCCGGTTGAGCGTCCCGAACTCGGACGGGGCCGTCATGCTCGCCCAGGCGAGCGCCGCGACCGTCTCGGGAACGACGAGCGGGAGGAGGATGGCCGCCGAGAAGAGCCCCTTGCCGCGAAGGCGCCGGTCGCCGAGCAGGAACGCGGCGAGAAACCCGAGCAGCGATTGCCCGACGATCGCCGAGGCGAAGACGAAGGTGGC
Source organism: Chloroflexota bacterium (assembly GCA_021801545.1). GTDB lineage: Bacteria > Chloroflexota > Limnocylindria > Limnocylindrales > CSP1-4 > JAKAHU01. The sequence goes on from JAJYXX010000276.1 coordinate 16,422, forward strand.
CGATCTGGCGAGCGACGCGAAGAAGTCGTCATCGCTCAGCAGACGCTGATAGTTGGCGAGACCGACAAACCGCGGCGAGCGAGCATCGACCCCCGTAAGCGCCTGGTTCGTCAGGCTGATCGCCACCGCCCAGACCGCGGGGAGCACGACGAAGACGGCGAGCAGCACGAGGGCCGGCGCGACCAGACCGGCCACGAGCAGTCGCTCGCGAGGTCTCCGGACGCGGCGGGCGATCACGGAGCGCGCCTCGACGGCGGAGCATCGGCGGCGAGACCGACGCTCCGCCCCGGCCCCAGGGCAATCATCCGCTCAGCGAAGCTCTTTGACCTTGTCCGACCCGAGGGCTTCGGTCGCCTTGGTGGCGAACAGATCGGCAGCCTGCTGGCCCGTCATCCGGCCGGTGATGATCTCCTCGGTCGCCTCGCCGACGAACTGCTGGATCTTGTCGATCCCGGGTCGCGGCTGGAACGCCCGACCCCGGGTGAGGGCCTTCTCGGCATCGATCAGGAAGGCCTTCTCGCTGTACGGCGCGACCGACTGGATGTCATCCCGCGGCGATGCCGCCCCGATCGTCACCAGGTGCGTCGCCAGCGCCTCGCCGCTCGTCAGCCACTTGACGAGCTCGAGCGCCTCGTCCGGGTACTTTGTCGTGGAAGGGATCGCCCAGACCCACCCGGTCGCACCCCAGACGAACGTGCCGCCCTTCTCTGTGGGGAACTCCCACGTCGCGACCTTGTTAAAGATGTCGGGGATCTCGCCGCGCGTGCCAGGTCCCCAGTCGAAGATCCAGCACCACGTCCCGCAGGTCGCCACGGCGAGCTCGCCCTTCGGGAAGGCCTCGTACTTCGTCGGGACCCACGGCTCGGGGTTGACGAGCGCGTCCACCGGCAGCAAGTCGGCCTTCGCCAAGGCTTCGTAGTAGTTAAACACCGACAGGAGCCCCGGGCTCCGGACGACCCACTTCCCATCGCTCGTGTCGTAGAGCGGACTGTTCGTGCCGAGCATCAGGTGAATGAAGCCCTCGTCGAACGTGCCGCCGCCCCACGGCTTGCCGGCGGGGATCAGGATCGGCGGCTTGCCAAGCTTCGGACGAAGCTGCTCCATCCGGTCGAGGAGATCGGTCCATGTCTGGGGCTGAGTGGTCGAGATGCCGTTGGCCTCGAGAACGTCCTTGCGGTAGAAGAACTGCTGGACGGTCGCTTCGCGTGGCACGGTGTATGTCCGCCCGTCTCCCTGGACGGCCTGCTCTCGCAGGACCTGGTAGAAGCGCTGATAGTCGGCCCAGCCGTTCAGTCGATCGGTCAGGTCGAGCAGGAAGCCGGCCGAGGCGAGGTCGGGGACCCAGGACGATGGGTAGGACGTGACGTCGGCCGCGTTGCCGGCGTTGTAGTCGAGCGTGAGCTTCGTCCGGAACTCGCTGTCGGGCGCGGGGCCCTCGAGGAGCTTGACGGTGATGTTCTTCCCCTGCGCCTTCATGGCGGCCTCGAACTTGGGCAGCAGCGCCTTCAGTTCGTTGATCCGCGGATCCTGGTGCTCGAGGACGGTGAGCTCGATGGCCGCCGACGGCGGAGCAGAAGTGGCGGCGGAAGGCGTACTCGTGGCGGGCGGCGGGCTGGGTGTGGCTGCCTGCCCGCACGCCGAGAGGATGAGAGTCGCCCCGGCGAGGAATGCGGCTGAAACGCGGAGCCTGTGCATCCGGTCCTCCCCCACGCCCGGAGCCTCGAACACTCGAGCCGGCCGTGCGCGCCGCTCGAGATCTGCGGCCGGGCCATGGCATCGTGGCAACCACATCCGTCAACTGACGAGCCGGTTGCGCCTATGCATTCTACGCCACCGTGTCCTCTGGACAACTCCTGCAGCCTGCCGCAGTTCTGATGCGCCCGTTCGAGGTGACCGCTCAGCCGGTCGGCGACCGACCCGGCAGACTGCGACCTACCGTCGACGCCCCTTCGGCTGTGACACGAGCGGCACGCGTGAATCGACGGACATGGTCGTCCACTCGGCCCGTACGAAGTCGAGATCCGGGTCGAACGAACAGGCCATCGTCCGGCGGTCGCCGGCGAGGGCGTTGAGGTAGTAGGCGTCGTCGCCGTGCGCGGCGGCGAAGGGGTGGTAGCCGTCGGTGACGAGGACGAGCTCCCCGTGCCGGACCGCCCAGAGCCCGTCGCGCGGCCCGGCCGCGATCTCGGCCAGTGTCCCCGGCCGCCGGTACAGGCGCTGGATCGCCCACGCCTCCGGGCGGCGAAACTGGTAGTAGTAGATCTCCTCGAGGACCGCCTCGCCAGGCATCGCGTCCTCGTCGTGCTTGTGCGGTGGCCAGCTCGACCAGTTCCCGGACGGCGTGTAGACCTCGACGATGAGAAGCCGATCGGCCGGCGTCTCGGGCGTCACGATGTGGCTGATCTGGCGGGTCGCGTTCCCCGCGCCCCGGATCTCGACCGCGACATCGTCGGGCGTGATCCGGATCGGCTCGCGGCCCACGCCCGGCCGCCCCGACCCCGGCGCCTCGGCGATCGCGAGCAGGACTGCCTCATGGCCCTCGAACGGCCGTCCCGTGACCCGCGCGCGGCGGTCGACCGGCAGGTAAGCGGCCCATGGCAGCCCGTCCCAGACCGATGTCCGTCCGGCGAGCTCGATCGCCTGTGCCTTCTCCGGCTCGACGACGGCGCCGCCGCCGGCGAGGACGACGAGCGCCGTCTCGTGGCCCGCCCGACCGAGCTCGTGCGTCTCGCCCGCGGCAAGTCGAAGACTCCGGAACGAGAGGTACCGCCAGCCGGCGCGC
>JAJYXX010000021.1 GCA_021801545.1 Chloroflexota bacterium
TCCGTCTTGAGCGCTTCGGCGTGGGCCTGTTGGCGGCATGACTGTATGGGCATGAACCCGCTGGTGATGGCTGCGCTGAATGGAGACGTCGACAGCGGCGGGGAGCCTGCTGGATGATCTGACCCGACACACCAGGTGACCCCCCGAGGGAAAGGCGCCCCCGGAGGGTCGGTGGTGGAACGAAGGTCCACCGTCGGTGATCGTATGGTCGAGCCCGCTCGATGTCAGCACGTACGCGGGGAGCGGCCGCGATGTCGGGCCGCCGGCGGTGCGCTGCCCGGCCTGCGGTGGCCCGACCGGACGCTGGTCGGGATACCGCCGGCACCTGCGGGCCGACGTCCTGCTCGTCGTCTTCGTGCCCCGCGTCCGCTGCCGCGACTGCGGGCGCACCGATGCCCTCCTGCCCTGGTTCGTCGTCCCGTACCGGTACGACAGCGTCGACGTGATCGGCGCGGCGCTCGATCTCTCGGTCACAGGATTGGGCGTGCGCCGGATCGCGGCGGCCCTGGGACGTCCCGAGACGACGGTCCGCGAGTGGTGCCGCCGGTTCGGTCGGGTGGCGGCGGACCTCACCCGGGTCGTGCTCGCCGAGGCGGTCGAACGTGGCTGGTCCGGGTTCGACCTGCCGACCGCGTCGAGACCACGAGCTGCCGCCGCGGTCGCCGCCCTCGCGTCCGCCTGGAGCCGTCGTCGCGGTCCGGTTTCGGCTTGGCGTGTGGCTGCCCTCGTCACCGGCGGGACCCTCCTCGCCCCCAACACAGGCTCGCCCTTGGCAGGCATGGCGGTCTCCCGTCAGATGGCCGGGACACCCCGATCCCAGCCTGGAGGTGACCCATGGCCGCCCGCGACCCCGCTGAAGCCCTCGCCCTCTGGAGATACCACCTGATCGCGGAGGCGCTCGACCCCAAGCTCGGAGGCCGCGAGCGCGGCGAGCTTGTCCGCCGGATCGCCGGCGACCACGAGGACCCCGGCGGCGAGATCCGCCACGTCAGCCGCAACACACTCGACCGCTGGATCCGCCGGTACCGATCGGACGGGCTCGCGGGCCTGCGCGACAGGCCGAGAACCGACAAGGGCGGCGCGCGACTCGATCCGGGGCTCCTCGACGAGGCGATCCGCCTGCGCCTGGAGGTGCCGGCGAGGAGTGCCGCCCACATCAGCGAGATCATCCGCACCCGCCACGGCGTCCGGATCGCCGAGCGGACCCTCGCCGAGCAGTTCCGCCGGCGGGGCTTCACCCGCACCGAGCTGCTCCGGGACGGCCGCACGTTCGGGCGGTACGAGGCTGACGCCCCGAACGAGCGCTGGATCGGCGACGTGCTGGTGGGTCCCTTCGTGCCCCATCCCCGGGCGCCGGGTTCCGTGCGGGCCCGCCTGTTCGTGCTCGTCGACGACCATTCCCGCCTGCTCGTGGCTGGCCGCTGGGTCGGCAACGAGACCCTCCGCGCGGGGCAAGAGGTGCTCCACGCGGCGATCCTGCGGCGCGGGCTGCCCGACGCCCTGCATGTGGACAACGGCAGCGCGTATACCGGCGCCGAGCTCGCGAGGAGCTGCGCGATCCTCGGGGTCCGGCTCATCCACTCGCGGCCGTATGCCCCGGAAGGGCGAGGCAAGCAGGAGCGCCTCAACCGGGTCATCCGGGAACGCTTCCTCCTCGAAGCCGAGCAGGTTGGCATCGGTTCCCTGGACGAGCTCAACGACCGCTTCACGGCCTGGGTCGAGCGATACCTCAACGTCCGGGTCCACTCCGAGACCGGCGAGTCGCCGCTGGCCCGATTCAGCAAGGTCAAGCGCCGCGATCCGCAGCCGGAGGTTCTGCGAACGGCCTTCCTCTGGTCGGCTCACCGGCGGGTGAGCCGGACCGCGACCGTGTCGTTCGAGGGCAACGAGTACGAGGTCGATGCCGGCCTCGCGGGTCGGACGGTCGAGCTCAGGTTTCGGCCAGAGGACCTGTTCGCGATCGAGGTCTGGTTCGGAGCCCGCCAGGTGGGCTGGGCCGAGCCCCGGCGGATCGCCCGCCACGTCCATCGCCAGGCTCCGCCGCCACCCGACCCAGCTCCCGCGCCCGCGACCGGCATCGACTATCTCGGCCAGGTGCTCGCCGACCACGAGGCGAACACTGCCGGGCCGATCGCCTACCGCGCCGTGCCCGGCGCGCCCACCGGAGGAGAGCCGTTCTGATGAGCGCGATCACGAGCAGCAGCCCGCGGCCACCCTGGCAGACCCACTTCGGCTTCACCCGCAGCCCCTTCGGCAAGTCTCTCGCCCCGTCCGAGCTGTTCACGCGGGAGCCCCACGAGGAGGCCGTGGCGCGCATCTGCCACTGCATCGCCGAGGCGACGCTCGGCGTCATCACCGGAGAGGTCGGGACCGGCAAGACGGTCGCGGCGCGGGCGGCCCGGGCATCGCTCGATCCGTCCCGCCATGCCCTCATCTACATCGCCAACCCGGCATTCGGGACCCGGGGCCTGTACGTCAGCGTCGTCCGGGCCCTGGGCGGGACGCCGCGCTTCCACAAGGCCGAGGTGATGGCCCAGACGTCGGCGCTGCTCGAAGCGGAAGAGGCCGAGCGCCACCGACGGGTCGTGATCGTCGTCGACGAGGCGCACCTCCTGACGCCCGAACAACTCGAGGAGCTGCGCCTGCTGACGAACTCGGACATGGACAGCCGGAGCCCGTTCGCGGGCATCCTCCTGGGGCAACCCAGCCTCGCCCGGCAGCTCCGCCTGGGCGTCTTCGCGGCGCTCGACCAGCGGATCGCCGTCCGCTACCACATCGGGCCGATGGACATCGGCGACTCGACGGCGTACCTGCGCCACCACCTCGCCCTCGCCGGGAGATCGGATCAGCTCTTCGCCGACGACGCGATCGTGCGGCTCCACCGCCAGTCCAACGGTATCCCGCGGGCGCTCAACAACGCCGCGGTCGCGGCCCTCATCGCGGCGGCCAGCGATGGCAAGGAGATCGTCGACGACGCCTGCGCCAAGAAGGCCGTCGCCGAGCTGACGCGCGAACAGTGACGTTCAGGCAGCGTCATCACCGAACGCTGCCGTCACGTCTCCACGCAATCCTGCCGGTTCCTCACCAAACAGCGTGGCCGGCAACACGCGGCAGATGCGGCGAGGAT
>JAJYXX010000412.1 GCA_021801545.1 Chloroflexota bacterium
GCCTGGTCGGGCAGGAAGGCGCCGTCGCCGGCGCCCCGTTCGATGAGGATCTCGAGCCCGGCAGCCGTGAGCTTGCCGAGCGCTTCGGGTACCAGGGCGACGCGCCGCTCGCCGGGCGCGGTCTCCTTGGCGACGCCGACCTTCATGGGCACCACCTGTGAGAGAGGGCTTGGGGCTAGGTTCGGGTGAAGGATAGCCGCGAACGCGCAACGATGCGCGCCCCGCGCGAGCGGCGCGCCGTCGGGCGGAAGTGGCCGGATGTGTCCTCCGGCTGCCGGTTCCGGGCCGGATGGCCGTGCCAGAATTCGCCAACCGCGTCTAGGCTCGTGGTCGTGCGGAGGTACCCCATGCACGGTCTCATGAAAGAGGCGCAGTCCACCAGAAACCGGACCACGAGGCGATCCGGTCTCGTCCACCCGAGCGGTGCGGTCACCTGGATCGACTCGACCCGCGCGATCATCGCCAGGACCGGCCGGAACGGCGGCATCTCGGTCAAGGTCGTCCGACCGGACCCCGATCTCGTCGACGAGCGGATCCCGTTCCTCAGCCAGGTCGCCGATGAGATCGGCGACCGCGATCGGGTCGTGATCATGGGCCCGGACGCGATGCGCGTCGAGCTCGAACGGGAGTACGTGATGATCTTCCAGCGGCCCGACCGGATCGTCGATGTCGAGGCGAGCGGCCCGACCGAGCAGGCCGAGCTCGTCAGCCGCCTCGAGCTCCTGACCTCTGGTTGAACGGCGGCGGCTACGGGCCGGCGGTTGGGCCGGCGGTCGGAGCGGCCGTCGGAGCGACCGTCGGAGCGACCGTCGGGCCGACTGTCGGTTCCGGCCCGGTCGAAGCCCCGGTGCTCGGTGACGGCACGACCGGAGACGACGATTCGGCCGACGGCGAGGGGCTGACCGAGTTACCCGGCGTCGCGGCCGGCGACGCACTCGGTGCTGCGCTCGGAGAAGGCGCTGCGCTCGGGCGGGGCGTCGGGGTCGGCGTCGGCGCCCGGCAGATGACCCGCGGTGGCCGGGGGGCCGGGCCGGCGGGTGCGGCGGTGCCCTGCCCGGCGGCCGGTGTCGGCGATGGAGACGTCGACGGGCCGCCCGAGCCGTCCGAGTTGCCGCCATCCCCGCCGGCCGCGGTCCCCGGCTCGCCCCCACCGGCGATCGTCGGTTCGAGGCCCGGGGCAGGGAAGAGGCTGGCCGCCAGCGCCCGGATGGCGGAAATGTCGGGGATCTGGATCGAGCCGCGCGGATCCGGCACCGGCGTCGGGCGGACGAGCGGATACGTGATGACCGCTCGGTAGACGCGGTCGCGGCCGATCTCGCTCGCGTACTGCGCGGCGTCCGGCAGCAGCGACGGCGGGACGTTCGTTCGAACCGTCTGCCCGATCGCCCGGAGGAAGCCGATCGGGTCGTTCAGGAAGCCGCCCCGGATGAGCGCGTCGCGCAGACCGACGAGGATCTCCTGCTGGCGCGTGGCGCGGGTGAAGTCGCTCTCGCCGGCGGCCTTGCGGATGCGTGCGTAGGCGAGCGCCTGGGACCCGTTCAGGCGCCAGCGGCCGGCGGGGATCCCGAAGCCCTGCTGACCGTACTCGTCGTAACCCGGGTCGCAGAAGCCACGCGGGACGGTGACGTCGACGCCGCCGACCGTGTCGACGATCCGGATCAGTCCGCCGAGGTTCACCTGAGCCCAGTAGTCGATCGGGATGCCGATCAGTTCGCTGATCGTACCCGCCAGGACGTCCTGGCCGCCCCCGTCCGAGCCGGGGAATTCCGCCGGGTGGCGGCGGGCGTAGGCGGCCAGGCCGTTGATCTTCGGGCGCCAGATGCCGCCGCCCGGGATCGGTGCGTCGACGAGGTCACGTGGGATGGAGAGCATCGAGATGGTCCGGCCGATCCGGTCGAGCGAGGCGACGATCATCGTGTCGGTCAACGCCGTGTTGCGCCCGACACCCGAGTCTTCGCCGATCAAGAGGATCGTCAGTCGCGGCACGGCCGGGCCGGAGCTTGGTGCCGCGGTCGGGCCGGGGCTGGCACCCGGGGCGAGCGGGCTCGCCGAGGGGGCCGTGGAGGGATGCCAGGCCGGACCCGAGACGACCGACCCGAAGACTTCGTTGGCGGTCTCGCGGGCGACGTTCGTCAGGACACCCAGATACGCCTGGGGGAGGACGACGAAGGCGACGAGCAGAGCGACCGGCAGCACGTCGAGGGCCCGGTAGCGAGGTGGCCGGGCGAGCAGGAGGCTCGATCCGAGCGCCAGGAGCCGCCAGGCGAGGAGCAGGAGCTGGAGGACGAGGAGCACCGCGAGGACACCTGGGTCGACGAGGCGCGCGGCCAGCCCGGTGCGGGCGCTCGTTGCGATGACGACGGTGCCCCCCGCGACGAGGATCGCGACCGGGACGAGGAAGAGCGCCGCGAGGCGCCGGCGGCCCAGGACGAGCTGTCCGAGACCGGGCACGATCGCCGACAGGAAGGCGGCCCCGTACCGTCTCGTCCGCCCGACCGGGGGCGGTCCGGGGGACGGCACCGATGCAGCCGGCTCGGTTGCGGGTGTCGACTCGGCCCCCGGTGCCGGCTCGCCCCCCGGTGCCGGCTCGCCCTCGAACGCCGCCCCGTTCGCGTCGATCGTCACGGAAGCAGCTGGCGGAGGGCGAACAGGACGTTGGCCGGGCGTTCGGCGAGCCGGCGCATGTACCACGGGTACCAGGCCGAGCCGTACGCGACCAGCGTCCGCGCCGGGTAGCCGTCGCCGGAGAGCCGGGCCAACTCGCGGGCGCGGATCCCGTAGAGCATCTGGATCTCGAACGCCGCCTTCGGGATGCCGATCGCGGCCCCGAAACCGGTGATCCGCTCGATGAGCGGCGCGTCGTGGGTCGCCATGACGAGGCGGACGTCGGCCTCGCGCCCACCGTCGCGGACCCGTTCGGCGATCAGCAGCGAGAGCGACTGGAAGCTGGCGTCCACTTTGGCTCGGGAGCGGAAGGCGATCGAGGCCGGTTCGTCGTAGGCGCCCTTCACGAGCCGGATCGAGGGCCGCATCGGCAGGAGCCGGTTGACGTCCGCCGCCGTCCGGCGCAGGTAGGCCTGGAGGCAGACGCCGACCCGGCGGTGGTCGGCGAGGAGGCGCTG
>JAJYXX010000193.1 GCA_021801545.1 Chloroflexota bacterium
CGATCAGGTCGGCGTCGGCGTCGGGGAGTTCGTGGACGTTGCCCTGGAAGGCGAGCGTCCAGTTGTCGGCCGGCCAGCGCTTCGTGTACTCCATCTCGCGGGCGAGCGGCTCGGCCGGCACGAAACGGTCGGGTTCGAGGGTGACGACCAGTTCGGTCGGGAAGCGCCACGGGTAGTCTTCGAGCGGCTTTGCGTCGGAGCCCCAGATCCGCTCGTGCGACTCGAACGGCGCGCCGCTCACCCGGTAGACGCCGCCGATCGCCTTCACGCCGGTGACGTAGAAGATCACCCGGTCGCCGGGCGCGACGCGCTCCCACTTCCGGCGGTGGCGGCTCTTCATGCCTGCCTGGCGGAAACTGAGGGCACGATTCTTCTCGAAGTTCTCGGCCGAGCTCACGAGCAGCCAGTTCGTCATCGTCGGTACCTCATCGTCGGGGCGTCCGGCTCGTCGCGGTGTTCGCTCCCGAGTCTGCCGTATCGGCCCGAGATGTGCTGTCGCAGGCGTTTGCCTCGGCCGCCGACCCGGCTCCCGGGTGCCGGTCGCCGCCGGTCGGCTGGGTGCCCCTCGCCGCCGGTCGGCCGGGAGCCCCGTGTCGGGCCGATATCGCCGGCCCCAGCACGAGGAGGAATGCGCCCGACGACATCCGGCTCCTTCGAGGGCTCTGTCGCTCTGGGACCCGGTCTCCCGGGTGGCGAATGCGGTCCGGTAGCCCGACTCGTGCTACGAGGTCAAGCGAGGTCAAGTGAGGTCGAGCGAGGTCGAGCGAGGTCGAGCGAGGTCGAGCGCCGGGCGGCCACCACGGAGCGAGTACGTGCTACGGGGCGCGCCACGGGGCGGGCAGGAGCGATGCTGCCGCGGCGTCGAGCAGCCACGTCACGCCGGGGCGCAGCGCGAGCTGCGCCGGCCAGCGGAGCGGGTCGCGTTCTGGTCCGAAGATCGTGGCCACGATGGCGGCCTTGGCGGTTCCCTGGGCCATCGCGAGAACGGCGCGCGCGGCGCCGATCACGGCCGGGTTGAGCGTCACGCGCGCGACGTGGGGCTCGATGTGGCTGGGCGCCGGCACACCCACCGCCCACTCGCGGCGCCCGAAGGCGGCGCTGCCCGGGAAGACGGACAGGAGGTGGCCGTCGGAGCCGATGCCGACGAGGACGAGGTCGAAGACCGGCCAGCCGGCGTCGTCGGTCGGCAGGAGTGCCCGCAGCTCGCGCGCGTAGTCGGCTGCGCAGGCCTCGGCGTCGCACCCGGCGGCGAGCGTCTCGTCGCACGGGAAGGGATGGACCTGGCCAGCCGGGGTCGGGATGCCCGGTCCACCGTCCGGGCCGGCGAAGAGGAACTGGTCGGCGGTCCAGACGTTCGAGAGCGGGTCGTGGCGTGGGACGAGGCGCTCATCACCCCACCAGAGATGGACGTGCTGCCAGGGGACCGCGTTCCGGAGCGGCGGCGCGGTGAGAGTCCGGAAGATCCCGGCCGCGGTGGAGCCCCCGGTCAGGGCGAGATGGGCCACGCCGCGCTCCCGCACAGCATCGCGGCCGGCGCGGCCGATCCGGTCCGCCGCCCGCTCGGCGAGCGCCTCGGGGTCGGGGACGATGACGAGGTCGACCTCGCCGACGTCGGTCGTCATCAGGCGCCGGCGAGGATGGCCGCGAAGCGAATCGCGTCGCGGGCCACCGGGTCGCTGGTACCGGTCTCGATCGCCTCGGCGAGGAGGTCGACCTCGGTCCGGCGGGGGGCGAGGAACGAGCGGGTGAGCAGGTGCGCGCCGTCGAGCCGGACGCGGACGTTCACCGTCTCGGCCTCGGCCGTGACGTCGGCCCGCAGCTCGGAGCCGCGGCGCTCGGCGGTCAGCTCGATCCGCAGGGTCGACCCGCTCGGCATCCTCGACAGGACCGGCCGGAGCGTGACCTCGACCTCCCCCCGGGGGCCGCTGAGCGTGGCGTCGAGGCCCCGCCCGTGGCCGTCGCCCTCGCCCTCGGCCACGCTGGCGCCGCCCCCGGTCGCCGGCGCGAGCGGCCGGCGGACCCGCATCCCGAGCCGCGAGGCGAACCAGGCGACGTGGTAGACGGGCTTGATGATGTTCGCCGTCCCCGGTCGTGCCCGCTCGTCGCGGGAGCCATACGTGACCGCGATCTGCCGGACGTAGCGCAGGTACGGGAAGATCGCGGGAAGGTCGAAGATCGAGGCGATCGCCTCGCGCCAGCGCGACTGTCGGGCCAGGGCGAAGTCGGTGACGGCGAGACCGGGCCGCGCGAGGAGCCGGGCCATCTCGCGCAGGCGAGCCAGCCCGTCGCCGCTCCAGGTCGAGCCGTCGACGATCAGCCGGTCGGCCATCGCGAAGAGGTCGGCCGCCTGCTCGCTCCCGAACGGCGGTTCGCCCGGCCACCAGAGCGTGACCGGCAGGTCGTGGATGAGGAGCGGGGCGACGATCGCGTCGAGGTGGCGACCGGCTGCCCCTCCGGCGAAGAGGTGGATCATCTCGGCGCACGTTTCGGGCGCGCCGGCCCGGGGCAGCACGCAGTGGGCCTCGATCCGGGCGTCGAGCCAGCTCGGCCCGTCGGGATCGCGGCTCGAGACGATCAGGACCCGTGACGGGTGGCGGCCGGTGAGCTGCGAGATCGTGGCTGCGACCCGCTCGGCGATCTCGGGTCGGGTGGCGACGACGACGAGGTTCATGACGCTCGTCCGGGCAGCGATCCGGCGCTCCTCGGCGCCGTCCACGGTCACCAGCCTCGAGGCGGCCCAGATCCGTGCCAGCTCGCGCTCGATCTCGGGGATGTTCGTCGCCCGCGACGACCAGCGCACGACCGTCTCGCCGGGGCCGCCCGCCGCGCCCGTCGTGCCCTTCGCGCCCTTCGCGCCCGCCACGCCCCCGCCAGCGCTCGCCATCATCAGATCCGTCGCCAGCGACGGCCGTCGCTGGCGATCAGCTCGTCGGCCTCGGTCGGGCCCCAGGACCCCGCCTCGTAGTTCGGGAACGGCGGCTTTCGCTGGGCGATCCAGGCATCGATGATCGGGGTGACGATCCCCCACGCCTCCTCGACCTCGTCGGCCCGGGTGAAGAGCGACTGGTCGCCGAGGAGCGCGTCGAGGATCAGCGTCTCGTAGGCGTCGGGTGAGTCG
>JAJYXX010000037.1 GCA_021801545.1 Chloroflexota bacterium
GAGCGAGCGCCCGATGTTCGAACCGTTCGCCCACGTTCCGGCCTATCCGCTCGTCTTCCCGCTCTTCTACGGCGCGGTCGCGTTCTTTGCCCTCGCCATGGCGCGTCACCTGCGGATCTTCGCCGCCGTCCGGCCGTCGCATCCGTTCGCCAACGTGCCGCTCCGGGTCGGCGGCCTCGTCGTCTACGTCCTCGCCCAGGCGAAGCTGTTCAAGGACCTCCGGGCGGGCCTGATGCACGCCGGGATCTTCTGGGGGTTCGTCCTGCTCACGGTCGGGACGGCGAACATCGTCACCGGCGGCCTCGTCGAGCTCGTCATCGGCTGGCCGCTCGACGGCGCGCTCTGGACGGCCACCTCGCTCCTCCAGAACCTCGTCGCGCTCGTCGTCCTCGCCGCGGTCGCCTACGCCTTCTACCGGCGGCTCGTCAGCCGGCCGCGCCGGCTCACCCTGTCGCACTCGGCGCTGGTCGTCCTCGGCCTGATCGGTGGCGTCGTCGCGACCGAGCTGCTGGCCCAGGCGTTCGAGGCAGCCCGCTACGGCGAGGTCGGCGGGGCCGTCGTCGCCAACGCGCTCGCGGTGCCGCTCGGCTCGTTCTCGTCGGCAGCGCTGGAGACCGGCTTCGCCGCCCTCTGGTGGGGCCACATCGCGATCGTGGCCGCCTTCCTGTGCTATCTGCCGTTCACGAAGCACCTGCACATCGTGACGAGCGCCTTCAACGTCTACTTCCGCAAGCTCGCCCCGCGCGGTGAGCTGCCCGCGATCGACCTCGAGCGCGAGGACCAGACGTTCGGCCTGCGGACGCTCGCCGATCTCGGCTGGAAGGACCTGCTCGACGGCTTCACGTGCACCGAGTGCGGGCGCTGTCAGGATGCCTGCCCGGCCTGGAACACCGGCAAGCCGCTCAACCCGAAGAGCTTCATCATGGGCATCCGCGAGCTGAGCGGCGAAGCGGAGCGCGGCTTGCCGCTCATCCCGAACTCGGCGCCGGTGCGCGAGACGTACGGGCTCGACGACCGGCTCACCCCCGATCACCTGGCGATCCCGCTCGTCGACCACGCGATCCCGTACGACGCGGTCTGGGACTGTGTCACCTGCGGTGCCTGTGTCGAGGCCTGTCCGGTGCTGATCGAGCACGTCGACAAGATCGTCGGCATCCGGCGCAACCTCGTGCTCGAGGAATCCCGGTTCCCCCAGGAGCTGACCGTCGCGTTTCGGGCGATGGAGAGCGTCGGCAACCCGTGGGGTCAGCCGCCCTCGACGCGCACCGACTGGACGATCGGCCTGCCGTTCGAGGTGCCGACGGTCGCCGCGGTCGCCGCGGCCGGACGCCTGGCGGAGATCGAGGTTCTCTACTGGGTCGGTTGTGCGGCTGCCTTCGACGAGCGGAATCGGAAGGTCGCCCGGGCCTTTGCCACGTGCCTGAACGCAGCCGGCGTCCGCTTCGCGATCCTCGGCCAGGAGGAGTCGTGCACCGGCGATCCGGCCCGGCGGATGGGCAACGACTACGTCTACCAGGTCCTCGCCGCGGGCAATATCGAGACGCTTGGGCGCTACGGACTGCGCAGCATCGTGACCGCCTGCCCGCACTGCTTCAACGCCCTCGGGGTCGAGTACGCCCAGCTCGGCGGCCGCTACGAGGTCGTCCACCATTCGGTCTACCTGCAGCGGTTGCTCGCCGAGGGGCGGCTCCGCGTCGCCGCCGCCGAGCCTGCCGCGCCGGTCGCCGGCGGGGCCGGCTCGGCGGGCGGGGCCAGTGGCACCGGCGGTGCCGGCAAGGGGCGCTCGGTGACCTACCACGACTCGTGCTACCTCGCCCGCTATAACGGCGTGATCGCCGCCCCGCGCGATGTCCTCTCGGCGGTGCCCGGCCTCGAGTTGCGCGAGATGGAGCGGACCGGGCGCTCGACGTTCTGCTGCGGCGCCGGCGGCGGCCGGCTCTGGATGGAGGAGACACGCGGCACGCGGATCAACGCCGAGCGGACGCGGGAGGCGCTCGCGACCGGCGTCGAGACCGTCGCCACCGGCTGTCCCTTCTGCATGACGATGCTCCGTGATGGGCTCGCCGACGCGGCCGGCGGGGCACCCGGCACGGTCAGCGCGATGGACGTGGCGGAGATCCTCGCCGGCAGCCTCGCGCCGGCGGGTCGGGAGGGGCACCAGCCGCCGGTCGTCAGCTGATGCCAGGTCGCCGACCTGGGCTCGGTGCTACGATGCCCCGGTGACCACCTCGCTGGCCTCCGCCTACCGGCTGACCGAGGAACAGGTCATGCTCCGCGAGGCCGTCCGGACGCTCGCCGAGGAGCGGATTGCGCCGCGGGCGGCGGAGATCGACCGCTCGGCCGAGTTCCCCTGGGACGTGAAAGAGCTGTTGGCCGGCCAGGACATCCTCGCTCTTCCGTTCCCGGCAGCGCACGGTGGACTGGACGGAGACCTGCTGACGATCTGCCTCGCGATCGAGGAGATCGCCCGGGTGTGCGTCACCTCGTCGCTCATCCTGGCGGTCCAGGAGCTCGGCGCCCTGCCGCTCCTGCTCGCCGGTAGTGAGCCGCAGCGGGCGCGCTGGTTCCCGGACCTCGCCGCGGGCCGGACGCTGATCGCGTTCGCCCTCACGGAAGCAGGTGCCGGATCGGACCCGGCGGCGACCCGGACCCGTGCAGTCCGCGACGGTGACGACTACGTCCTGGAAGGCACGAAGCGGTTCATCACCCACGGCAGCATCGCCGACCTCGTCACCGTCTTCGCGGTGACCGACCCCGACGCGCCGCGCCACCGGAACCTCTCCTGCTTCGTGATCGAGAAGGGGATGACCGGCTTCGGCGTCGGGCGGCTGGAGCACAAGATGGGGATCCGCGGCTCGCCGACTGCGGAACTCCTGTTCGATGGCGTCCGCGTGCCGGCCGTCAACCGGGTCGGCGAGGAGGGCGAGGGCTTCTCGATCGCAATGCGCACGTTCGAACGCTCGCGGCCGGGGATCGCGGCCCAGGCGGTCGGGCTGGCCCAGGGCGCGCTCGAGGTGGCGGCCCGCTATGCGACCGAGCGGATGCAGTTCGGGCGCCCGATCGGCGAGCTCCAGATGATCCAGGCGCTGCTCGCCGACATGGACGCCG
>JAJYXX010000169.1 GCA_021801545.1 Chloroflexota bacterium
GAAGGGAGGATCGCGAGATGGCCTACGTCGATTCGCTCCTGGCGACCGGCGAGCAGATCGTCCGGCGCGAGCGACAGCACTGGTTCGTCCTCGTCAGCCACGCCCGCTGGGGGATTCTCGGGATCCTGATCGGGATCGTCCTCGGCACCCTCCGGCTCGCCGGCAGCCTGCCGGCCGGCGGGTTCGGCGACCTGCTCGGGATCGTCACGCTCGTGCTCCTCGGTGGCGGGGCCCTCCGGATCCTCTGGTCGTACCTCGTCTGGCAGAACAACGCCTTCGTCGTCACGACCCGGCGGGTGATCGTCACCGGCGGGGTGGTGAACCGGCGTGCGACGGACAGCTCGCTCGAGAAGATCAACGACGCCGTCCTGAGCCAGTCGCTCTTCGGGCGGATTTTCGGCTTCGGGGACCTCGACGTCCTGACCGCGTCCGAGGCCGGGATCGAGCGGCTCCGGATGCTCACCGACGCGACCGGGTTCAAGCGCGCGATGCTCGACGCGAAACACGCTCTCGAGCGGGAGCTTGCCCGCCCCGCCGAAGGTACGGAAGCGGGTGCGGCCGGGTCGGCCCCGGGAGCGGCTCGGGCGATGACCTCCGAGGAGGTGATGGCGACCCTGACGCGTCTGGCCGAGCTGCGCGATCGGGGCGCGATCTCCCCGCAGGAGTACGAAGCGAAGAAGGAGGAGCTGCTCGGCCGGCTGTGAGCCGGCACCGGCTCGGAGACGACACCGGGTGGAGACGGCGCCGGCCGCGGCAGGTAGGATTGCGCCGGCCCCTACCACCGTTCGTCGAGGTCAAGATCGCGTGCTCACCATCGGACCGGAACAACTGATCCTCATCGGGTTCTTCCTGCTCATCGGGTTCCCGATCCACGAGTTCGCCCATGCCCTGGCGGCCTACCAGCTGGGAGACGGAACCGCCAAGCTGTTCGGGCGCCTGACGCTCAACCCGGTCGCCCATTTCGATCCGCTCGGGGGGGTGATGCTCGTCATCTCGGTCCTCTTCGGCGGGCTGATCATCGGCTGGGCCAAGCCGACGCCGGTCAACCCATCGAACCTGCGCGATCGGCGCAACGGTGAGGTGATCGTTGCCCTGGCTGGGCCGGCCTCGAACCTGATCATGGCGCTCGTGGGCGCTCTCGTCCTCCGGCTGCTGCTCCCAGCCGAGGCGTCGATCCCGCCGCGCGTCCTCACGCTCCTGTTCTACTTCGTCCTGTTCAACGTCATGCTCGCCGTCTTCAACCTCATCCCGATCCCGCCGCTCGACGGTTCGACGCTCCTGTTCCGATCCGTCTCGCCCCAGACGGCCTGGCGGCTCCGGCCAGTCCTCGCCCAGTACGGATTCATCATCTTGCTCATGGTCGTCCTCCTCGGGGGCCAGCTGATCGGGCGGATCGTGGTCGATGCGACACGCGCGCTGGTGGGGGTCTAAGGTCCGCCAGTTCCGCTCGTACCTCGGCGCCCGCGTGGCGCCCGGGGAGCGGGCGGAGTTGGCCGCCTGGTTGACGCCGTCGGAACTCGGCCTGTTCGACGCGATGCACGTCGCCGACCGCCGCCACGGGCTCGACGTCCTCGCCACGCTCCGCAGCCAGGGCGTGGCCGAGCGCGACGTCCTCCTCGCCGGTCTCCTCCATGACGCCGGCAAGGGCTCGAGGGTCGGCCTCTGGCCGCGGGTCGCCTGGTCGCTCGGCGAGGCCTGGGGGCCGTGGGTCGTGGCGCTGGCGAGCCGGCTGCCCGGCTTTGGCCCGGCCCTCGATCGGCTGCGCCACCATGCCGAGCTCTCGGCCGCCCTGGCCGCCGCGGCCGGCTGTCCGGCGCGGACGGTCGCCCTGATCCGCGACCAGGCGGCACCGAGCGACCCGCTGTACGGCGAGCTGCTCCGACTCGCCGACGAGGCGAACTGACGATGGCCGCGCCGCTCTCCACCCGCTCGCCGACCGCTCCGGGCGTGCAGGGCGTGCAGGGCGTGTCGGGCCTGCCGGGCCGTTCGGCCGCCGATGCGCCGGCCGGGCCGGGAGGACCGTCGGTCGTGTTTGCCGGCGGTCGGCGACCCGAGGCCGCGACGCGGGTCCGACTGGAGAGCTTCGACGGGCCGCTCGGGCTGCTCCTGGCGCTCATCGAGGCCCGCCAGCTCGACGTCCTGAGCGTCCCGCTCGGTGCCCTCGCCGGTGCCTACCTCGACGCGCTCGCCTCGCTCGATACCGACCGCCTCGCGAACATCGCCTCGTTCGTGGCGGTCGCGAGCCAGCTCATTCTGATCAAGAGCCGGGCGATCCTGCCCCGGCGCGAGGAGGCCGGCCCCGGCGTCCTGGCCGACGAGGGCCCCGACCCCGAGGAGGAGCTGCGAGCGCGACTGATCGCCTATCGTGCCTACCGTGACGCCGGCGCCCGTCTCCAGGCCGAGGCAAACGAGCGGATCGGGCTCTTTCGGCGCGAGCCCGCCGCCGCCCTGGCCGCAGCGGTCGCGGGGGCCCGCCCGATCAGCCTGCCACCGCTTGATCCGGCGAGCCTTGCCCGGGCACTCGAGGGGCTGGCCCGTCTTGCCCCGCCACCGGCGGAGCCACCCGGGATCGTGCCGCGGACGGTCACGATCAGCGAGCGAGCGGCGATCATCCGCGCCGCGCTCCGGGCGGCGCCGTCGGTCGTCCTCCAGGAGCTGCTCCGGGGAGTTCGCGACCGGGTCGTCGTGGCGGTCACGTTCCTGGCGATGCTCGAGCTGGTGAAGCGCCGCGAGATCGTCGTCGAGCAGGCCGAGCCGTGGGGGCCGATCGTCGCCCGGGCGACCTCCCCGGAGGAGCGGTTCGCCGGTGGGGTTGCCGCCGGCGAACCGCTCGATGAATCGCTCCGCTCGTTCGCATGACCCGGACGCAGCAAACCGACGACACAGGCAGCGCCGGCGTCCCGCCGGGCGAGCTCAGCGAGGCCCAGCTCGAGGCGCTCCTCTTCGTCGCCGAGCGACCCCTGGCGCGGCGCGAGATCGCGACCCTGGCCGGTGTCGACCGGGCGACCGTGGACGCCAGGCTTGGCGATCTCGAAGTGAGCCTCGCCGGTCGGGGGATCCGGCTCGTCCTGAGCGGCGATTGCGTGGAGCTCGTCACCGCCCCC
>JAJYXX010000420.1 GCA_021801545.1 Chloroflexota bacterium
GGCGCCGGCACAGGCCATCATCAGCCCGCGACGGCGGACCAGGCAACCGGTATTCGTCCTCCGCTCGCCACTGCCGCCCGTTCCTCGTGCAGGCGAACCGTCAGAACGCCTGTTCGAATTCGCGCCCGTGCCGTAGACTGGATCAGTCATGCCCCAGGACCAGCTCGTCATCCGCGGCGCTCGCGAACACAACCTGAAGAACATCACCGTCGCCCTGCCCCGGGACCGGCTGATCGTGATCACCGGCCTCTCCGGGTCGGGCAAGAGCAGCCTCGCCTTCGACACGATCTACGCCGAGGGCCAGCGCCGCTACGTCGAGAGCCTCTCCGCCTACGCCCGCCAGTTCCTCGGCCAGATGGAGAAGCCGGACGTCGACCAGATCGACGGCCTCAGCCCGGCGATCTCGATCGACCAGAAGGGTGCCAGCCGGAACCCGCGCTCCACCGTCGGCACGGTGACCGAGATCTACGACCACCTCCGCCTGCTCTTCGCCCGGATCGGCCACCCCCACTGCCCGACCTGCGGGCGCGAGATCGAGCGTCAGACCGTCCAGCAGATCGTCGACCAGGTGCTCACCCTGCCCGGGGGGACGCGGCTCCTCGTCCTCGGCCCGCTGATCAAGGATCGCAAGACCGAGGGCGACCGGATCTTCGAGGCCGCTCGCCGCCAGGGCTTCGTCCGGGTCCGCGTCGACGGCGAGCTGATGGACCTCGCCGAGACGAAGCTGCTCGACAAGTACCGGCGCCACTCGATCGAGGTCGTCGTCGACCGCTACGTCGTCCGCCACGCCGAGGCCCCCGAGGGCACCCTCGCCGGCATGACCGGCCGGCCGAGTGACCCGCAGGCCGGCCAATCGCTCCCGGACCCGGACGCCGCGCGGCTCGCCGATTCGGTCGAGACCGCCCTTCGTCTCGGTGAGGGCGTCGTCATCATCGCGCCCGCACCGCGCGAGGGGGAGCCCCCCGCCTTCGAGGAGCGCCGCTACAGCGAGCGCTACAGCTGCCCATACGACGGAACGACGATCGACGAGCTCGAACCGCGCAGCTTCTCGTTCAACTCGCCCCACGGCGCCTGCCCCGCCTGCGCCGGCCTCGGCACCCGCCTCGAGATCGATCCCGACCGCGTCGTCCCCGACCGGAATCTGTCGATCGTTGACGGGGCGCTCATGCGTCCGTGGGCCCGGATGCCGATGGCCGACTCGTGGTTCGGCAAGGTGCTCGAGGCCGTCTGCCGGGCCCACGGCTGGGATCCGACCATCCCGATCCGGGATCTGTCGCCCGAGGCGCTCGACTTCCTCCTCCACGCCCCGCGTGGCGAGCAGGTCGTCATCGGCTACCGCCACGACCGCGGCGAGAACACGTACACCGCCACGTTCGAGGGGATCATCCCGAACCTCGAACGCCGCTACCGCGAGACCGACTCGGACTACGTGAAGGCCGAGCTCGAGCGGTTCATGGTCACCCGGCCCTGCCCGACCTGCGGCGGGAAGCGGCTCCGGCCGGAGGCGCTCGCGGTGACGATCGACGGACGGAACATCTGGGAGGTCTCGACCTTCTCGATCACCCGTGCCCTCGCCTGGATCCGGGAGCTGCCGGCCCGCCTGACCGAGCGCGAGCGGACGATCGGCCACCAGCTGTTCAAGGAGATCACCGCCCGTCTCGGGTTCCTCGCCGACGTTGGGCTCGACTACCTGACGATCGACCGCTCGAGCCAGACCCTCTCGGGCGGCGAGGCGCAGCGGATCCGGCTGGCCACCCAGATCGGGTCGTCACTCATGGGCGTGCTCTACATCCTCGACGAGCCCTCGGTCGGGCTCCACCAGCGCGACAACGCGAAGCTCATCGCGACGCTCACCCGTCTGCGCGATCTCGGCAACACCGTGATCGTCGTCGAGCACGACGAGGAGACGATCCGGACGGCGGACTGGGTACTCGACATCGGGCCCGGGGCCGGCGAGCACGGCGGCGAGGTGATCGCGAACGGCCCGCTTGAGACGGTCCTGAACGAGCCGCGCTCGATCACCGGGGCCTACCTGCGCGGTGAGCTGAGTGTCCCGGTCCCGTCCCGGCGCCGACCGGGCAACGGGCGGACGCTCGTCGTCCGGGGCGCCCGCGCCCACAACCTGAAGGGGATCGACGTCGCCTTCCCGCTCGGGGCGTTCGTCGCGGTCACCGGCGTGTCGGGTTCCGGCAAGAGCACGCTCGTCACGGAGGTCCTCTACCGGGCCCTGGCCCGCGACCTCACCGGCGCCCGCGAGGAGCCGGGTCCGCACGACGCGATCGACGGCGCCGACCAGATCGACAAGGTCATCGAGATCGACCAGAGCCCGATCGGCCGGACGCCCCGCTCGAACCCGGCCACGTACACCGGGCTGTTTGGCCCGATCCGGGAGCTCTTCGCCGGCGTCCCGGAGTCGCGCCTGCGCGGCTACGCCCCGGGCCGGTTCAGCTTCAACGTGAAGGGCGGCCGCTGCGAGAACTGCAAGGGCGACGGGATTCTCAAGATCGAGATGCAGTTCCTGCCCGACGTCTACGTGACCTGCGAGGTCTGCAAGGGCAAGCGCTACAACCGCGAGGCGCTCGAGGTCCACTACAAGGGCCGCTCGATCGCCGACGTGCTCGAGATGACGATCGAGGAGGCGCTCGACTTCTTCAGCCCGGTGCCGGCCGTCCGAGCGAAGCTCCAGACGCTCCACGACGTCGGCCTCGGCTACGTCCACCTCGGCCAGCCGGCGACGACCCTCTCGGGTGGCGAGGCCCAGCGGGTCAAGCTCTCGACCGAGCTCTCCCGTCGCGCCACCGGCCGGACGCTCTATGTCCTCGACGAGCCGACAACCGGCCTCCACTTCGCCGACGTCGAGAAGCTCCTCCAGGTTCTCCACCGGCTCGTCGATGCCGGGAACACCGTGCTCGTCATCGAGCACAACCTCGACGTCATCAAGACCGCCGACTGGATCGTCGACCTCGGGCCCGAAGGGGGCGACCGCGGCGGTGAGGTCGTCGTGGTCGGCGCGCCCGAGCAGGTCGCCCGCGAACCGCGCTCGGCGACCGGCGAGTACCTCGCCCGGGTCCTGCGCGGCGAGCCGCTCGTGCCG
>JAJYXX010000339.1 GCA_021801545.1 Chloroflexota bacterium
TGTCCGTGTTCAGCTTCGGCAGCGCCGGCAGGTCCCACCAGGCCTGGTAACCGAACCGCCGGAGCGAGGACGAGAGGTGCCGCCGGCCGAGGCCCTCGACCCCGGCGAGCTCCGGCTCATCCGGCGCAATGTCGCGCTCCGCGCTCGACGGATAGGCACGCAGCGGCCGGCCTGCCTCGAGGGCGGCGACGTCGACGTGGAACCAGTCGCGGTACGGCGAGACGGCGCCCGCCTCGAGCAGGTGGTGGAACGGCCAGAAACCGCGCCCGGTGTGATTGAAGACGCCGTCGAGCACGACCCGCATGCCCCGGGCGTGGGCCGCATCGAGCAGCTCCCGGAAGGCCGCCGTCCCGCCGAGCAGCGGGTCGACCGTCAGGTAGTCATACGTGTGGTAGCGGTGGTTCGAGGCCGAGCTGAAGATCGGTGTCAGGTAGAGGGCGGTCACCCCGAGGTCGACCAGGTACGGGAGCCGCTCGGCGATCCCGAGCAGGTCCCCGCCCTTGAATCCGAGGTTGGTTGGCGGGGCGTCCCACGGCTCGAGCCGACCCGCCTTCGGGACCCGCTCGCTGATCGCGAAGCGGTCCGGGAAGATCTGGTAGAAGACCGCGTCGCGGACCCAGGCCGGGGTCTCGATCGTCATCTCCTGGCTCCTGCGCACCGTGCCGGGAAGACCGTCCCGGGCCTGGCGCCGGGCCGCTGCCGCCCCGAGCTCGACCCTGCCGTCAGCCCTTGACCGAACCGATCGCCAGCCCGGAAACGATGTACCGCTGGGCGGCGAAGTAGACGACCGCCGGTGGGATCGCGAACAGGATGGCGAAGGCCGAGAAGATCGACCAGGGGGTGTTCGTGTACTGGCCCTGCATGCTGTAGAGGGCCATCGCGAGCGTCTGGTCGGAGGCCTTGTTCAGGAACATCCACGAGAAGTAGAACTCGGTCCAGCCGCTGACGAAGCCCAGGAAGGCGGTCACCGCCAGGGCGGGCATCGCGAGCGGCAGGACGATCTGGACGAACGTCTGGTTCGTCGTCGCCCCGTCAACCGCGGCCGCCTCCTCGAGATCGCGCGGGATCGTGTCGAGGTACCCCTTCAGGTTCCAGATCGCGAACGGCAGCAGGCCCGAGATGATCGCCAACCCCACCCCGAGCAGGGAGTTGCGCAGGTTGAACGCGCCGAGGACCGGCAGCTCCACCTGGACCTTGTTGAGCATGACGAAGAGCGGCGTCAGGGTCGCCACGGGCGGCAGCATCAGGACGCCGAGGATGGCGAGCATCAGGACCTCGCGGCCTCCGAACTTCAGGCGCGAGAACGCATACGCGGCGCTCACCCCGATCGCGACGCTGATGAACGAGGAGCCGACCGCGATCTTCAGGCTGTTGAGGGCGAGGCCCATGAACCCGATCGGGTTGTTCGTCGGCTGCTCGAAGACCTGCCAGTAGGCATCGAGCGTCGCGCCGCGCGGGATCAGGCTGAGGCCTTCCGGCCGCGAGCGGTTGAGCGGATCGAGCGACAGGCTGAAGACCCAGATGACGGGGAAGAGGACGGTCAGGAGGATCAGGATCGCCAGCACCTGGAGGAGCGCCTGGCGGGGCAGGGTCAGTCGGCCACGCGTCGATCGGCGCGCGGCGGCCTTCGGCCGGACGGCGGCGGTCGCGGTCAGGGTGCTCATCGCCGGCCTCCTAGAGGTTCTCGTAGCTCTGGGTCGCCCGGGCCACCCGGTTGGTGACGAGGGTGATCGCCAGGAGGATGAAGAACATGATCACCGCGAACGAGGCTCCCACCCCGAAGAGCTTCTGGTCGTTGACGAGCCGGTAGGCCTGGGTGACGAGCAGCTCCGTTCGCCCGAACGGCCCGCCCGCCGACATGAAGAAGGCGAGGTGGAAGAGGTTGAACGTGATGACGAAGCCGTAGATCGCGTAGGGCAGCATCGCCGGGCGCAGGTAGGTGAGCGTCACGTGGCGGAAGCGTTGCCAGGCGTTCGCGCCATCGATCTCGGCCGCCTCGTACAGCTCGTGCGGGATGCTCTGCAGGGCCCCGGTGGCGACGACCGAGTTGAGCGGCCAGCCGAGCCAGGTGTTCGTGATCAGCATCGCGTAGTAGGCGAGCGGCAGCGGCACGAACGGCAGGAACCAGGGGATCGGGTCCTGCACCTGACGCAGCCAGTCGATCCGGAACATCTCGGGCGGGAGCCGGACGAGCTGGCCGATCCCGGCCAGGATCAGGTTGAACGCCCCGTTGTCGGGGTCGTACATGTTCTTCCAGACCGTGGCCACGATGATCGGCGGGATGATGACGGGCAGGATGAAGACGGCCCGATAGAAGCGCTTGAACCACAGGCCGCGGGTGTTCAGGAGGATCGCGATCGCAACGCCGAGGATGACGTGGATGACGACGTTGCTGGCGGCCCACCAGAGGTTGTAGACGATCAGCCGGACGAACGAGAAGTTCGGGATCGCGAGCTGGCTCGAGAGGACATCGACGTAGTTCTTCAGGCCGACGACGTTCGGCGCGGGTGCGCCGGCGCGCAGGTTGCCGATCCCGTAGTCGGTGAACGACATCCAGACCTGGAAGAGGAGCGGGTAGGCGGTGATGATCCCCATCACGAGCAGGGCCGGGATCAGGTACAGGTAGGCGATCCGGCCGCCGCGGTTGCTCCAGCTCCCGGACGACGGGCGTCGTGCGACCCGGGCCATGACTCCTGCCGTCATCGTCCTCGCTCCATGCTCGCGCTGGTCCCCTGCCGGCTCGTCCCCTGCCGGATGAACCGCAGGAGCGCCGACATCGTACGCCGGCGCTCCTGCGCTGCCTCAGGCGCGAACGCCTGGTGAGCTGTCCGGAGACGCTCCGGGAGTTACTTGTTGTTCGCCTTGTCCAGGGCGGTGCAGGCGTCCGCCACCGCCTTGGCCGGATCGGTCCCCTTGTCGAGGACTTCCTTCCAGGCGTTGTCGAAGTTGCCCCAGTAGTTGTTCATCTCCGCCGACTGCGGTCGGGCCATCCCCTGGTTGATCGCGTCGGAGAAGGACTTCACGAGCGGATCGATGATCGTGATGTTCTTGTTGGCCGGGACGTGACCGGCGACGTCGACGTAGGT
>JAJYXX010000287.1 GCA_021801545.1 Chloroflexota bacterium
ACGACGTTCGACATCGAGATGATGCGCGAGCTCGGCTACTGCAGCGGGGTGGAGAACTACTCGCGCCACCTCTCGCGGCGCGAGCCCGGCTCGCGGCCCTGGACGCTCCTCGACTACTTCCCGCCCGACTGGCTGCTCGTCGTCGACGAGAGTCACATGACGATCCCCCAGGTCGTGGGGATGTACAAGAACGATCGGACGCGGAAGGAGATCCTCGTCGATTTCGGCTTCCGGCTGCCCTCGGCGCTCGACAACCGGCCGCTCACGTTCGAGGAGTTCGAGGCGACCGTCCACCAGGCGGTCTACATGAGCGCCACGCCCGGGCCGTACGAGCTCGAACGGAGCGAGCAGGTCGTCGAGCAGCTGATCCGGCCGACCGGGATCGTCGACCCCGAGGTCCGTGTTCGCCTGACCGAGGGGCAGATCGACGATCTGCTCGAGGAGGTCCGGCGCCGCGCCGAGCGCGGCGAGCGGGCGCTCGTGACGACACTGACGAAGAAGATGGCCGAGGATCTCGCCGACTACCTCCACGAGCTCGGGGTGAAGGTCCAGTACCTCCACAGCGAGGTCGACACGCTCGAGCGGGTCCGGATCCTGCGCGACCTCCGGCTCGGCGTCCACGACGTCCTGGTCGGGATCAACCTCCTGCGCGAGGGGATCGACCTGCCCGAGGTGACGCTCGTTGCGATCCTCGACGCCGACAAGGAGGGGTTCCTGCGGAGCGCCTGGTCGCTGATCCAGATGATCGGGCGGGCGGCCCGGAACATCGGCGGCGAGGTCGTGATGTACGCCGACACGGTCACCGAGTCGATGCGGGTC
Source organism: Chloroflexota bacterium (assembly GCA_021801545.1). GTDB lineage: Bacteria > Chloroflexota > Limnocylindria > Limnocylindrales > CSP1-4 > JAKAHU01. The sequence continues at coordinate 820 of JAJYXX010000287.1, forward strand.
GCGATCGACGAGACGAACCGGCGGCGGCGGATCCAGGAGGCGTACAACCGCGAGCACGGGATCGAGCCGACGACGATCGTCAAGGAGATCCACGACATCAACGAGCGCTTGCGCTCGGTTGCCGAGACGACGGAGATGTACGTCGCCGGAGTGCCTGGCGCGCGGGTCTCGGCTGGGGAGATCGCCGCGGCGAGCCGGGAGCAGGTCGAGCAGCTCGTCGCCCGGATGGAGGCAGAGATGCGGAACGCCGCCCGGAACCTCGAGTTCGAGCGGGCCGCCGTCCTGCGCGACGAGATCCAGCAGATCCGGTTGCGCGTGCTCGAGGAAGACGCCTCGGTCGCGGTCGCCCGGGCGGCCGAGCGGGTGGGAGGGCGAGTAACCGGCCGGGTGGGCGGCCGGGAGGCAGCCCCGCACCGCGGATCATCGGGTCGGGGTGGGAAGCCAGAGGGTGCTCTGGAGGTGACGACCGTGACCGTCCTCCCGATGACCGAGGGGCCCGCGGGCGAGCCGGACGAGGGAGCGGCGACCGCCTCGGACTGGTTGCCGGGGATCCGTGACGAACACGAGGAGGAGACCGGCTGGCAGGCCCGCTGGCTCGACCGCCCGACGTGGGATCACACCGTGACGCCGAACGTCGTCAAGCGGACGGGGTCGCGCCCGCCCCGCGCGGGCCGCCGCTGCTGAGCCACCGCGCCGCTGAGCCACCGCCATCACCCCCAGCGGGCAGGCCGGCGCGCGCGTCATCGTCGACGACGTCGACGAACCCGGCCGTTGACATCTGGCCGCGGACACATCCTGGCCGTCCACAATCCTGACCGTCAACTCTTGACAGCAACGAGCCGACCGGCCTAGCCTCACCGGTGCCCGGTTGAAAGGTTTCAGTGAAAGGTTTCAGCAAGTGTGACCGCGAGACGGATCCGAGGCGCTCCGCAGTGCCACGAGCAGGGCGCTGGTCGCGAACGGCGCACGGGCCGGACAACGGTCCACGATGTGGCGGCGCGGGCGGGGGTGTCGATCGGCACGGTGTCTCACGTGATCTCCGGGCGGCAGTATGTCGCGCCCCAGACGCGCCAGAGGGTGGAGGACGCGATGGCCGCGCTCGGCTACCGGCCGAACCGGATCGCGCGCTCGCTCATCCTCCAGCACACGCGCACACTCGGCATGGTCATCCCGGACGTCGCGAACCCCTTCTTCGGGGACCTCATGCGGGGCGTCGAGGAAGTCGCCCGGGAACGCGGCCACAGCGTCCTGTTCGGGAACTCCGACAACGACGGTGACCAGGAGGACCGCTACGTCGAGGAGTTCATCGAGCGCCGAGTCGATGGCCTCCTCGTCGTCGTGGCTGCTCATCGCCCCGCGCGCTCGCCGGCGAGAGCAGGCGATGCGGCGGAGGTACCGTCCGGCGCGATCGCTCCCCTCGATGGAGGTCTCGTACGCGGCGTCGACACGAGGGCTCTCGGCCGTCTGGCCGACCTGCCGGCGGGGCTGCCGGTCGTGGCTCTCGATCGGCTGCCTGATGACTGGTCCCATGACGCGGTGGTCGGCGACAACCGGGCCGGCGTCGCGCTCGGGGTCGGGCACCTCGTTGAGCTCGGCCACCGCCGGCTCGGGTTCATCGGTGGCGATCCGGCGCTCGCCACGGGCCGTGAGCGCCGGGCCGGGTTCGAGGCGGCGCTCGGAGATCGGGGAATCCGACCGGTCTGGGTGAGCGACGGGGCATTCAGTCTCGACAGCGGTCGCGCCCAGGCCGCGTCGCTGTTCGCCTCGCCGCCGGCCACCTGGCCGACCGCGATTGTGGCGGCGAACGATCTGCTCGCGCTCGGCGTTCTGCTCGCGGTCCGGGAGCGAGGTCTGAGTGTCCCGGATGACGTTTCGCTCGTCGGGTTCGACGACATCACGTATGCGTGTCTCTCCAACCCACCGCTGACGACGGTCCGTCAACCAGCTCGAGAGATGGGGTCGGCGGGTGCCCGCCTCGTGTTCCGGCGGCTCGACGGTGAGGTCGGACCACCGGAGGTCGTCGTCGTTCGCCCTGATCTCGTCGTCCGCTCCTCGACGGCGCGCTGCGAGGTGCCCGCATGAGACGCCAGGTCGGGGGGGTCCTCCACCCGGAGCTTGCGGCCGTGATCGCGGGACTCGGACACGGCCAGCGAATCGTCATCTCGGACGCGGGCCTGCCGATCCCGTCCGGCGTCCGGCGGATCGACCTTGCGGTCCGCTGCGGCGTGCCGTCGTTCGCGGACGTGCTGTCGACCGTCGCGG
>JAJYXX010000212.1:0-1790 GCA_021801545.1 Chloroflexota bacterium
CCACCGACCCGGACGAGACGCTCCGGCGCTGGTCGACCCTCAAGGCGATCGCCAGCCGCGCGATCACCGACCATGGCGGCACGATCAGCCACCAGCACGGCGTCGGCACCGACCACGCCGCGTACCTCGCCGCCGAGAAGGGCGAACTCGGGATGGTGGCCCTCGCGGACGCGATCCGCCGGTTCGACCCGGACGGCCTGATGAACCCGGGCAAGCTGCTCGAAGGGAGCGACCGATGACGACTGACCCGTCCACCACGAGCGCCACGGTCACCGCGAACGCCCCGGGCGACCTGTCCGGGGCGACGCAATCCGGGGCGACGCGACCGCCGACCCGCGACGCCGCCTGGCGGGCGGCGGCCTGGGGGAGGCTCGGAGAGCCGTGGGACATCGTGGTCGTGGGTGGCGGGGTGACCGGAGCGGGGATCCTCCGGCTCGCTGGCCGTCTCGGCCTCCGGGCGCTGCTCGTCGAGCAGCACGACATCGCGTGGGGCACCTCGAGCCGCTCGTCCAAGCTCGTCCACGGGGGCCTGCGCTACCTCAAACAGTTCCAGGTGAAGCTGACGTACGAGTCGGTCCGTGAGCGTGAGCGGCTGATCAACGAGGCCCCGGGGCTCGTCGAGGACCTCGGCTTCCTGATGCCGAACTACCGCGGCGACAGCACCGGCCCGCTCGCCTACCGGGCCGGGCTCACCCTCTACGACCTGCTGGCCGGACGTCGGACCCATCGCCACTACGGGGTCGAGGAGTTCCTCCTCCTCGCCCCGCACCTCCGGCGCGACGGCCTGCTCGGTGGCTTCGTCTACGGCGACGCCCGGACCGACGACGCGCGCCTGACGCTCCGGGTCGTCCTCGAGGCGATCGGCGACGGCGCCGAGGTCCTGACGTATGCGCGCGCCGAGGGCCTGCTGCGCGGCGCGACCGGTCGGGTGGCCGGAGTCGCGGTCCGCGACCTCGTCACGGGCCGCACCGTCGAGGTTCGTGCCCCGATCGTCGTCAACGCGACCGGTGCCTGGGCCGACGTCCTGCGGGCCGGGGTCGGCGCCCGACCGCGGATCCGGCCCCTCCGGGGCAGCCACATGATCTTCCCGCTCTGGCGCGTCCCGGTCGCCCAGGCGATCAGCTTCGCTCACCCGGTCGACCAGCGCCCGCTCTTCCTCTTTCCCTGGGAGGGCTCGACGATCTTCGGCACGACCGACGTCGACCACGGCCAGCCGCTCGACGAGGAGCCGCGGATGTCGAGTGCCGAAGCGGACTACCTGATGGCCGCCCTGACCGCCCGCCTGCCGGACCTCGAGCTGCGCCTCGAGGACGCGACCTCCTCATTCGCGGGAGTCCGTCCGGTCGTCGGCTCGGGCAGGTCAGATCCGTCGCAGGAGTCGCGCGACCACGTCGTCTGGGACGAGAGCGGCCTCGTCACGGTCACCGGCGGCAAGCTGACGACGTTCGGGATCATCGCCCGCGACGCGTTCAAGGAGATCCGCGGCCGGCTGCCGTCGCGGGCCGGGCTCGGCAAGCGCCTTCCGATGTTCGACCGTTCCGGGCCACCAGCGCTGCCCGACGGTGCCGCTCTCGACCCGCTCACCCTCGACCGACTCGTCGGGCGCTACGGCGCCGCGACCGGCGAACTCCTCGCCGCCGCCGGACCCGGCGAGCTCGAACCGGTTCCCGGCACCCCGACGCCGTGGGCCGAACTGCGCTGGGCGGCCCGCTCGGAACGGATCGTCCACCTCGAAGACCTCCTCCTGCGCCGCACCCGCCTCGGGCTCCTCGTGGCGCAGGGCGGCCTGG
>JAJYXX010000212.1:1890-3081 GCA_021801545.1 Chloroflexota bacterium
CCAGCAGGCAGCCTGACACGATCATCCGCCCGGAGTTCCTTCATGCCGCGTCGCGTCTTCGTCTTCGATCCGCCCGAGCGCTTCGTCGTCGGTGCCGTCGGTCAGCCCGGTCATCGGACGTTCTATCTCCAGGCCCGCCAGGGAACCGACCTCGTCAGCGTCGGACTCGAGAAGGTGCAGGTGGCCGCGCTCGCCGACCGGCTCGACGCGCTCCTCGGGGAGCTCCGCCGGCGGGGACTGTCGCTGCCGGCCGAGGTACCGGCCGGCAGCGACGACAGCGGCCCGCTCGACGAGCCGCTCAGCGAGGAGTTCCGGGTCGGCGTTCTCGCCCTGGGCTGGGATCCACGGACCGAGGACGTGATCGTCGAGGCGCGGGCGATGACCGATGACGTGGCAGACCTGGTCGATGAACCCGACGAGGATGACGACGACCCCGATGGTCCGGACCTGCTCCGGGTCCGGATCACGCCGACCGCCGCCCTTGGCTTCGTGGCCCGTGCCCGGTCGGTTGTCGCTGCAGGGCGGCCGCCCTGCCCGTGGTGCGGTCAGCCGCTCGATCCGCACGGCCACTTCTGCCCGCGTCGGAACGGCGGCCGCGCGAACTGACCGGCCGGCGCCTGGTGACGATCGGTGGCCCTCGGTGACGATCCGCGGCGCCCGGTGACCGCGCCCGCGTCCCCCATGTCGCTCGAACCCCAGGCCGCCGATGCACTCCTCCGGGCCGGCCGGCTCGAGGTCCTCGGGCGGCTCGTGTCGGCCTCGAACGTGACGCTCCTCTGCCGGATCAGCGCGCCGGCAACGACCGGGCCCGAGCCCCCGCTCGAGGCGATCTGCGTCTACAAGCCGATCCGCGGCGAGGCGCCGCTGTGGGACTTCCCGGCGGGCACCCTCGCCTACCGGGAGGTCGCGGCCCGCCTCGTCTCCGACGCGAGCTGGGGGATCGTGCCGCCCACGGTCCTGCGCGACGGCCCGTACGGACCCGGCATGGTCCAGCTCTGGCTCAAGGTCGACCCGTCGATCGATGTCGTCGAGCTGATCCGGGCCAACGCCCCCGCGCTGCGCCCGATCGCGCTCTTCGACGCCGTCGTCAACAACGGTGACCGGAAGGCCGGCCACCTCCTGCCGGTGCCGGGCGGGCGGATCCACGGTGTCGACCACGGGGTCTGCTTCTCGCCCGACCCGAAGCTGCGG
>JAJYXX010000196.1 GCA_021801545.1 Chloroflexota bacterium
AGGACGGAGCGACGGTCAAGGACTACGCGACACGGGTCGGCCTGACCTACCCGAAGGTGGCCGATCCGAACACGAAGATCGCGTCTCAGTACCGGATCCTCGGCATCCCGTCGCACTTCTTCATCGATCGCTCCGGCGTCCTTCAGCAGATCAAGATCGGCAGTCTTGACATCCCGGCGATGGAAGCGGCCCTCCTGGAGATCGCCGGATGACCACGCCGGTCGGGCCGGAAGCCCCGGTCCCGCCCGAAACGGTCGCCTCGGCCGGCCTCGCCGTCCCGGCCGAAACGGTCGCGCCACCCGAAACGGTCTCGCCCGCCGCCCGTGCACCGGCCACGCGCCCCGAGGCACGTCGCCGCGGGGTCATGAGTCTCCTGCGTCGCATCCCCCACCCGCCGTTGCGCAGCAGGCGCGGCCTGCTCGTCCTGTTCATCCTGCTGGGTGGGATCGGCTCCGCGGCCACGCTCGGCGGGGTCGTGGCGATCCAGTGGACGGAGACCGCCGACTTCTGCGGCCGCTGCCACACGATGGGGCCCGAGCTCAAGGCCCACGAGATGTCGCCGCACCGCGAGGTCGCGTGTGCGGAGTGCCACGTCGAGCCGGGCCTCCAGGGCTGGGTCAAGGCGAAGATCAACGGGACGAGACAGCTGCTGATGGTCCTCACCGGCACCTTCCCCACGCCGATCCCGGCCCCGGACCATGCCGCTCTGCCTCCGACGAGCCAGACCTGCGCCAAGTGCCATAACGTCGCCCCCCTCGTCGCCACCGGCGGCCCGATCAAGCTGATCCTCGACGAACGGTATCGCAGCGACGAGGCGAACACCCGCGACGTGATCGCTCTCGTCCTTCGCCCGGCCGGGTTCGGCGGAACGACCGGGATCAAGGGCGTCCACTGGCACATCGACTCAGACGTCGAGTACGTGAGCTCGGACCCGCGCGCCCAGACGATCGACCTCGTCTACGTCACCAGGCAGGACGGGACGAAGGAGGATTTCATCGCAGTCAAACAGGTCGGGGTCTCGACGGACGTCCAGCCCGACATCGATCGCCTGCTCGCCGGCGAGCGTGTGCGACGGATGGACTGCATCGACTGCCACAACCGCGTTGGCCACGGGATCCAGAGCCCCGACCAGGCGATCGACAGTGCGATGACCGCCGGGCGGATCGACCCGAAGCTCCCCTACATCAGGCGGGAGGGCAGCGACCGGCTGTCGGTCGAGTACGCATCGATCGAGGATGCCGACCAGGCGATCGAGGGGATTCGCGACTTCTACGGACAGCGGTATCCGCTCGTCGCGAGTGCGAAGGCGGGAGCGATCAACGAGGCGATCACGGAGCTGCAGGCGATCTACCGCCTGGTGGCGACACCGGACATGCGCGTGACGGCGGCGACCTATCCGAACAACCTGGGTCACCAGACGGCGCCGGGCTGCTTCCGCTGCCACGACGGCGCCCACTACAAGGTGGTGGACGGTGTGCTCACCGACGAGACGATCTCGTCAGCCTGCGCGACGTGCCACACGTTCCCGCAGATCGGTTCAGTGGTATCGGGCGTCCTCATCGGCCAGCGACCCGACACCCACGACAACCGCCTGTGGGTCTTCAGCCACAAGGCGTCCGTCACCAAGGTCGACCCGGCGGGCACGACCTGCGGCGCCTGCCACACCCGGACCTACTGTGAGAACTGCCACAACACCCCGGCAGTCAAGGTGCCCCACGACAACATGGTGTTCAACCACGCGGAGGTGATCAAGCAGACCGGCAGCCAGGCCTGCGCCTCCTGTCACCAGCCGGTCTACTGCGCCCAGTGTCACGCGAACAAGGTCCTCCCGGACCCGTTCCCGAACCTGACGCCGAGCCCCGAACCCTCGCCGTAGGGCCCTGGGACCCGTGACGCGTGTAGCGTGAGCGTGTAGCGTGTGAAGGTTTGAGCGAGTTGGTAGTATCCAAGCGAATTCCGAGTCGAGTGAGAGGGACCAAGGTGGCCGCCCAGGCATCGGGAGCACCGATCCGAAGAGAGTGGCTGAGCATCCACGAGGCGTGCGTGCTCCTCGGCGTCGCGCCGGCCACGCTTCGTCGCTGGAGCAACGCCGGCGACATCGAGGTCTTCACGACGCCGGGCGGCCATCGGCGCTTCTCCCGTGCCGCCGTCGTCGGCCTGCTGCCCGCCGCGCGCCGCCAGCGTCCGAACCTGGCGCGCCTCGGCGAGACACCCGAGCGGATCGCCCGCGTCTACCGACGCGAGGCCGGCCAGGCGGCACGCGGAACGCCGTGGATCGGGGCGCTCGGCGACGAGGAGCGGGCCCCGTTCCGCGACCACGGCAAGCGGATCACGACGTCGCTCCTCGGCTTCCTGGACGCGGCCACGGCGGAAGCCCGCGAGGCGTCGATCGCGGACGGCGAGGCAGCTGCTGCCGAGTACGGCCGGATCGCGGGCCGCCGGGGCATCGGGATGCACGAAACGGTCGATATCTTCCTCCGCTTCCGGATGCTATTCCTGCACGAGCTCGCCACGGTCGCCCGCCGCCGTGGGCTCGACACGACCGAGGCGACGGATCTGCTCGAGACGGCGACGGAGGCGTTCGACCGACTCCTGGGCGCGACGATGAGCGGCCACGAGGAGGCGATGGACCGATGACAGCGCCGGCAACGACCGCCGCGGCCCGGGACGCCGCCCCAACGGCTCCGAGCGCTACCCCGGCGACCACGGGCGTGACCCCGGCGGGAGCCCACCAGCCCACCGTGGTTGCCTTCGTGGCCCACGCCCGCCGCGTGCCCAGCCTCCAGCGCGAGGCATTCGCCGCCGAACTCGCCGTACTCGAGCCGAGCGAGGGCGCCATCGTCCTCCACACCTGCCATCGGGTCGAGCTGTACGTGGCCCCGGGCGCGTTCGGTGAGCAACCGCTCCCCGCGATCCCGGCCGGTACGCAGCGACTCGAGGACGTCGCTGCGGCGCGTCACCTGATCGCCGTCGCCTGTGGCCTCGACAGCGCCGTCTTCGGCGAGGACCAGATCCTCCACCAGCTGCGCGAGACGCTCGTGGCCCGCCAGGCCTCGCGACCCCTCGACCCGGTCCTG
>JAJYXX010000085.1 GCA_021801545.1 Chloroflexota bacterium
CCTTCAGGCGCTCCTGATAGCGTCGGGCGAGGCGGGCGATGACCCGGTCGTGATGATTGACCGCATGGTCGGTCATCGCCGTTGGATCCACGAGCTGGTTCTTTGCCCGGCTGATCGCCCCGATCACGGCCGGAGGCCGGAACTCGCCGGTGAGCGGCAGGTCCTCCTCCTTGAGGATCTGCTTCATGAGCGACTGCTGATCGTCGGCGTCGTAGATGACGAAGTGGCGGTCGATCCCGATCGCCTCGCCGTCGCGGCGCAGGACGCGTGCGCACAGGGCGTGAAACGTGCCTGCCTGGACATCTTTGCCCGCCTCGCCGACGAGTCCGATGATCCGCTCGCGCAGCTCGCCGGCGGCCCGGTTCGTGAACGTCACGGCGAGGATCTGCCAGGGTCGGACGCCCTTCACGCCCACGAGGTAGGCGACCCGGTGGGCGAGGACGCGCGTCTTGCCGCTGCCGGCGCCGGCCAGGATGAGGAGCGGGCCTTCGGTCGCAGCGACGGCCCGCGCCTGTTCGGGATTCAGGCGCGAGAGGATTCGCGCCGCAAGCGCCTCGGTGGCCGCGGCGCGCTCGGCCGGCGCCGGCGGCCGGACCGCCGAGGTGAGGTCGTCGGGGGGCGGCGGCTCGTCAGCCAGGTGGCCGGCCTCGGCCGGCAGGCGAGGCACCAGATCCCAGGGCGCATCGTCGGTCGAGAGGTCCTCGGGCGCGGGCGCGAGCGCGGCGGGGTCGACATCGTAGGCCGGGGCGTCGTCGGGGGGCATCCGGTCGATCGATCGGTGGGTGGTGGGATTCACCGGGTCATTGTAGGGCGGACCGCTCACCGGCCACCCACCAAGGCCCGGGACCGGAGCAGTCCGGGCGCCCGGACGAGGCCCGGGGCACGCCTGTCGAGGCCCGCGACACCGGCCGGCCCGGACCCCACCCCCGGCGCACCTACGGCGTCAGGCCCGGCGGCGCGCCCTCGTCCACCTGGTCCGCCGGCGGCGCGCTGATCGAGACCGGCTCGTCCCACCTCGTGAGCTGGACCGTGACCGTCAGCGTCCCCTGACTGCCGCCGTCGGCGGTGACGACGAGCCTGGCCGGACGGAGGTCGTTCGTGCGAACCCAGACATCGATCGTGCCGCCTCCGGCGCCGTCCGGGGTCAGCGACCCAAGAGCACTGCCCAGGCCGTCCCCGAGCACAGCGCCGAGCTCGGTCATCGGCGCGGGGATCGTGACCCGGTAGCAATCGGCGTCGCCGCATTTCTCGTCAGGCGCCTTCAACGGCTGGCTCGGCAGCCCGTCGAGCGTCTGGCGCAGGCCCGAGATCGCCCGACGCGGGTCCGCCAGTGCGCCGAGCAGCCCGCCGTCGCCGCCCGCCAGCTTCCGATACGTCGAACCGAGCAGGCTAACCTTCAGATACGTCACGCGGTCGACGGCGATCAACTCGCCATTCAGGCCCGGCAGCGCGGGGGCGGCGAACGACCCGTGCAGGTTCCCGGCGGCAAGGTCGACGTCAGCCTCGGCGGTCGTGCCCTCGAGGTCGAGCGGCCCGCCAGCAGCCTGGCCGCCAAGGCCCGCGGCCAGCGAGCCGGCGACCTCTGCGCTCACGTGGACCGACTTCGCCTGCCCGATGGCGTCGAGTGCCCCGCTCAGGATCGCCTTCGGGTCGCTGAGCGCCGGCGCCGTCTGGCCGCTGCAGGCGGCGAGGACCGTGCCCACGGCGAGGACAAGAGCGGCGATGAGGGAGTGGCGCGACATCGTTCTCCGGGGTTGGGTCGGCGGCGCCTTCAGTGGCAACGACGGGGCTAGCGTCCCCCGAACGCCGGGCAGCGTCAAGCGACACCTCGGACGCGGGCAGCCACACCCCGACCCGGCAAACCGCCCGGCGTCTGACTGCGCGGGCCCGGCCCACTGTGCTCCCCGGCCTGCTCCCGAGGGTCCGCCGCCAGCTCCGGCCGCCAGCTCCGGCCGCCGGTTCCGACAGGCCCGGGTTTGCACGACGTGCACATAACGAACCGACCGACCAGTTCCGGGGACGTGGCACGGTCGCTCTCCCGACAGCGGCTGCAAGTTCCCGGCACGGGTCGGCCCGAGCGGGCGCCGATCGTCCGCCCGGTACAAGAACTCGACCGCCGGACTATGCCGTGCCGGTTGCTTTCACCAGCCGGAAGCCCGGTCGGGTTTCCGGCAGCGGGTGCTGGGATCCGACCAGGGCGGGTCGAGAAGCCCGGACACCGAAAAGCCGTGCGTACAAGCGAAGCCCGGGAATCGGAAGAACCCGGGCCTCTCGACCCGGGTTCTTCGTGTCTCGCGTGTGAGGCGGAGCCTAGAAGTCCATGTCGCCGCCGCCGTGGCCGTGGCCGGCGCCGGCAGCAGCCTTTTCCTTCTCGGGGAGGTCGGTCACGAGCGTCTCGGTCGTCAGGACCATCGCCGCGATCGAGGCCGCGTTCTGGAGGGCCGAGCGGGTGACCTTGGCGGCATCCACGATCCCCTTCGCGAACATGTCGCCGTACTCGCCCTTGAGGGCGTCGAACCCGTGGCCGATCTCCATGCCGCGGATCGTCTCGACGACGACCTCGCCACGGGCACCGGCGTTGTCCGCGATCCGGCGGGCCGGCGCCTCGAGCGCTCGGCGGACGATGTCGACACCGACCTGGGCGTCACCTCCGAGGCTGAGCGCGTTGAGGGCCGGGATCGCCTGGAGGAGCGTCGTGCCGCCGCCGGCGACGAGGCCCTCCTCGACGGCCGCCCGGGTCGTCGAGAGCGCGTCCTCGATCCGGTGCTTCTTCTCCTTCAGCTCGACCTCGGTAGCCGCCCCGACCTTGATGACCGCAACGCCGCCCGACAGCTTGGCGAGGCGTTCCTGGAGCTTCTCGCGGTCGTAGTCGGAGGTCGTCTCCTCGATCTGGGCCTTGATCTGGGCCATCCGGGCCTTGATCTGCTCGGGCGCCCCGTTGCCGTCGACGATCGTCGTGTCGTCCTTGGTGGCGACGACGCGCCGGGCCGACCCCAGGTCCTCGATCGTCACCGAGTCGAGCTTGCGGCCGATCTCCTCGCTGATGACGGTACCGCCGG
>JAJYXX010000005.1 GCA_021801545.1 Chloroflexota bacterium
AGGGCGATTCGGCCAGCGCCGCGGTCTCCGCCCAGCTCTTCGAGACGCTCACGACATACGATCCCGACCTCGTCCTCCGCCCCGCCCTCGCCGCGTCGTGGGAGGTCCTCGACGGCGGCCGGCGGATCCTCTTTCACCTGCGCCCCGGGCTGACCTTCTCCGACGGCACGCCGCTCACCGCGGCGGACGTCGTGCGCAGCTGGCTGCGCATCCTCGATCCCGCGTCCCCGTCTCCGCTCGCCTCGCTCGCGCTCGACGTCGAGGGTGCGAGCGCCTACCTGCGGGGCGAGAGCCGCGACCCCTCGACGGTCGGGTTCCGCGTCTCGGGCAACGACGTCGAGGTCCGGCTCGCCCGGCCGACCGACTTCGTGGCGGTCGTTGCCAGCCCGACCTTCGGGGTCGTGCCACCGTCGATCGACCGCGAGGCGGCGCCCTCGGCAGGGGAGGCGTTCGTTGGCAGCGGCGCCTACCGGATCGACCAGGTAACGGCGACCGCGCTCGTCCTGGCGGCGAACGAGCGCTACTGGGCCGGGCCCCCGCCGATCCGGACGGTGCGCCTCGCGTTCGACATCGGCGGGCGCAGCCCGGTCGAGGTGTTCGCCCGGGGCGAACTCGACTACACCCCGATCAGCCCGTTCGACGCCTCGTGGATCGCCTGGGATCGCGAGCTCGGGCCGCAGTTGCGGAGCGTCCCCGCCCTCGCGGTCGATTTCTTCGGCTTCGACACGAGCCGTCCGCCGTTCGACGACATCCGCGTCCGGCGTGCCTTTGCCGGGGCCGTCGACTGGCGCCGGATCGTCGCCCTCGCCGCCGGCGACCGCGCCACGCCCGCTACGAGCCTCGTCCCGCTCGGCATCCCCGGCCGGAGCGGCCGTGACTTCGGACCAGTCTACGATCCGGCGGCGGCCCGGGCCCTGCTCGCCGAGGCCGGCTACCCGGGCGGGGCCGGTTTTCCGCCGGTCACGCTCGTCTCGGCCGGTTCCGACTACGACGAAGCGGTGGCGAGCACGCTGCACACCGCCCTCGGGATCGACGTTCACGTCGAGCGGATGCCGGCCGATCAGTATTTCGCGCGCCTGTCGGCCGACCCGCCGGCCTTCTGGTCGCTCGGCTGGGTCGCCGACTACCCGAGCCCGAACGACTTTCTGGGCATCCTGCTCGGTACCGACCGCTCGAGCAACTACACCCGCTGGAGCTCGTCCGAGTTCGACGCCGCGATCGCCGAGGCGACCGCGGCCGGTGACCCCGGCGCGGCCCGGGCCGCCTACGAGCGGGCCGAGGCGATCGTCCAGCGCGACGTCCCGGCCATCCCGGCCAGCTATTCGACCGGCTGGGCGCTCACCCGGGACGGTCTCCTCGGGGCGACGCAGAACGGCCTCGGCATCCTCCGCCTGGCCGGACTCGCCTGGAGCGACCGATGAGCGTCCGCACGCGCCGTTGGGCGCACGCGATCGTGTTCCTCGTCGTCGCCGGGCTGCTCCTCGCCCCATCGGTCGAGCCGGTCGCCGCGGCCGGAACGACCTTCGGGCAGCCGGCGGTGAGCGCGCGCTGGGCGCAGGGCGTGACGTTCGAGCAGCCGGTCGTGCTCGGCGGACCGGCGAAGCGGGTGGAGATCGTCATCAGCTCGGCGCCCGATGCCGGGCTCTTCGTGTCCGAGGTCCCGGTCCCCGCCCCCGGTCCGACGACGCTCAGGTACCTGCTCGATGCGAGCAGCTCCGGGATCCTCCCGAACACGCCGTTCACGGCCCGCTGGCGGATCACCTGGCCCGACGGGAAGGTGGACCTCGGGCCGCCGGCCAGCACCGTCTACGCCGACACACGGTTCCAGTGGCGAACGGTGAGCGGACCGATCGTCCGGGTCCACTGGTACACGGGCGACGATGCGTTCGGGCGGCGCGCGCTCGCGATCGGCCAGGCGGCGATCGAGAAGGCGGCGGGCCTGTTCGAAGTGCGGGAAACGAGGCCGATCGACTTCTTCATCTACGCCGATCAGGCCGCCTTCTACGATGCGCTCGGGCCGGGAACACGGGAGAGGGTGGGTGGCCAGGCGAACGCCGAGATCCGGACCCTGTTCGCCCTGATCACGCCGGCCGAGATCGAGGACCGCTGGGTCTCGATCGTCATCCCGCACGAGCTCACCCACCTCGTCTTCGACACCACCGTGCGGAACCCGTATCACGACCCGCCCCGCTGGCTCAACGAAGGGCTGGCCGTCTACCTCGCCCAGGGCTACGACGCGAACGATCGCGGCCAGGTCGCCGGGGCGGTGGCTGCAGTCGATCTGATGCCGCTCGAGGCGCTGACCGGCGAGTTTCCGACGACCGGGGCACGCTTCGCGCTCGCCTACGCCGAGAGCGTCTCGGCGGTCGACTACCTCGTGCGTACGCACGGCCGCGACGCGCTCGTGCGCCTCGTGCGCACGTACGCGACGGGCGTGACCGACGACGAGGCGTTCACCGCGGCCCTAGGCCGGGATGCGGCCGCGTTCGAGGCGGCCTGGCTCACCGACCTCGGCGCGACGACGCCCGAGCGCTACGGTCCACGGCTGGCGCCGGCGGGACCGCTGCCGGCCGCCTGGGCGTCTGCGAGCGCGGGCTCGACGGCGCCCGGGTCGACGCTGCCGGCGACGCCACCGGCCTCCGGTCCGGCGCCGGGCGACGATGGGAACGGCTCTGATCTCGTCCCGGCCCTCGCCGTTGCGCTGCTCGTCGGTCTCGTCGCGCTCGGCCTGCTCGCGATCCGGCGGCGCGCCCGGCCCGTCCGCGACGACAGCGACGGGACCGACGCGACGCCGCCCCCGACGGCAGATTCGTCGTGAGCTCGCTGCCGGCCCGCCTGCGGGCGATCCCGAGCTGGCAGGTCACCCTCGGCCTCGCCCTTCTCGCCCTGGGGTTCCTGATCGCCGCCCAGCTCCAATCCGAGACGCCTCGCGTCCGCTACACGACCCAGGAGCGCCAGCCGCTCGTCCAGACGGTGCTCGCTCTCCAGGCCCAGCAGGAGCAGCTCAAGGAGCGGATCCTTGCCCTGCGCGAGGAGATCGGGACGCTCGAGCAGC
>JAJYXX010000035.1 GCA_021801545.1 Chloroflexota bacterium
GCGACTGGCTCGCCGGATTTCTCGAGTTCGTCCGGCTTTTCGATCGAGCGGTCGACCTCGTTCCGCGTCTCGAACCGGGCGAACTCGGACGGCTGCTCCGGCTGCTGTCCACGGTCCCGGACGAAACCATGCTCCGGCTGCTCCGGCTGCTCGAATCGGTCCCCGACGAGGATGTGCTGTCGCTCGTGACCAGCCTGAGCCGCCTCTCGCCGTCCGCGGTGCGGCGGGCGACGGGAGACTGATCAGCACCGCGATCAGGGTGGCCCGTGGCTGACGGCTGGCGTGGCAGGGTGGGCCGGCAGGATCGCGGGTGCGGTCCCGACTTGTTTCGGATCCGTCGCCCCCGACGGGCCGGGGATCGCCGACGGGCCGGGGATCGCCGCCGGTGCGCGGCGCGGAGGGCCACGCTGCGGAGGGGCGCTGCGGAGTGTCGAACAGGTGTTCTACAATGCCATGAGCCGCGCGGGTCACAGGCCGGAGGGACCGCTTGAGATCAGTGCCAGCCATCTACCATGTCCGTCATGCCACGACCGATGGCCGACAGCCGCTCGACGTTCCTTCGAACGAGCGCCGAGGTGCTCGCCTCCGAGAGCCCCCTGCTATTCCAGGAGCTCGCCCGGCGGGTCTTGGCCACGGGCCGCGTCGCGACGGCCGGCCGGACGCCCAAGAACACCCTGTTCTCCCTGCTCTGGCGGGCTCATCAGCGCGGCTACACCGTCGACGGCCGGCGGTTCGTCCTTTTCAAGGTCGGGTGGCGCCTCTGGGTCCGGCTGGACGAGGCCACCGACGAACACCGCTAGGACGCGGCCTACTTCGGGATCTCCTGCTCGCCGACGGGTCCCTCGAGGAAGCGTTCACAGATCTCGTCCAGGATGAAGCGCCGAAGGGGCTCGATCTCGTAGCCGACCCACAGGAAGTAGTGGCCCGGCTCGATCAGGTACTTGAACTTGATCGTGTAGCGGGGATTGGTCGCGAGGCTCTCGCAGAAGATCGTGCGGTACGCGTGGTACGGCATCCGCGTGAGGTCCTGGAGCGTCTTGTAAACTGGACGGTGTGGTGCTTGAACGCCCGTTCCTCGGCGTTCCCGGCATTGCCCTGCTTCTTGACCTCGAAGTGCATCACCCGCCCCGTCTCGCGGTTCCGGATCGAGGTCTCGGGCCTCACGCCCAGAGTCCGCCCCGAGCCCAACCCGAACATTCCCAGGAGGTCCTTCGGATGGTCCACGACCTCATACCGCTCCGGCGGGAGGATCATCCGAAGGGCCTCGACGAAGTTCGTCTCGGATGTCGTGAAGGTCCGATCGTGGCCGGGTTGCTTGAGGCGGGCCGAGAGGCGAACGCTGTCCATGTGATCCCACCCGCCCCGAGAGACCCCCTTACCCACTATCCTTGTCAACGGGATTGAGGGGATTGGAGCGGCGGTGATCAAGTATCTAGGCTCCAAGCGAACCCTGATCCCTCGGATCACGAGCATCGTGGACGCCCTGCCGGACGTCCGGCGGGTGTGCGACCTCTTCACCGGCACGACCCGCGTTGCGCAGGCGCTCAAGTTGCGCGGCTACCACGTCGTCGCGAACGACAGCGCGACCTACTCGTACGAGCTGGCCCTCGCGCTCATCGAGGCAGACCGCGACAAGCTCGACATCGATCGGCTGCGGGCATGGATCGCCGAGCTGAACGCCCTGCCGGGCTACCGCGGCTACTACACCAAGACCTTCTGCGAGGCCGCGCGCTACTTCAAGCCGTTCAACGGGATGCGGATCGACGCCATCCGCGACGCGATCGACGATCTCCCTGCAAACCGCCACGAGCGGGCCATCCTGTTGGTGAGCCTCGTGTTGGCCGCCGATCGTGTTGACTCGACGACTGGCGTGCAGATGGCGTACCTCAAGCAGTGGGCACCCCGCTCGTACAACCCGATGGAGCTGCGGCTTCCCGATCTCCTCAGCGGGTCCGGAACGGCCGTCCGCGAGGACGCGATCAGCTTCGTCGAGGCCGGTGGCACCCGAGACGTCGACGTGACGTATGTTGACCCGCCGTACAACCAGCACTCCTACTTCGGCAACTACCACGTCTGGGAGTCGCTCATCCGGCACGACAAGCCCGAGGTCTATGGGATCGCCAAGAAGCGCGTGGACACGACCGAGAACCGCAGCGTGTTCAACTCCTCGCGGCAGTTCCACGCGGCGTTCTCCCGGCTCCTGAGCGGGATCGAGTCCCGCTTCATCCTCGTCTCGTTCAACAACGAGGGCTACATCAGCCAGGAAGACCTGATCAAGCTGCTGGAGCCGAAGGGCTACGTGCAGAACGTCGCGGTCGACTTCAAGCGCTATGTCGGGGCGCAGATCGGCATCTTCAACCCAAGCGGGGTGAAGGTTGGCAAGGTCTCGCACCTGCGCAACAAGGAGCACCTGTTCCTAGTCGGCGACGAGGCCGCGGTGAAGGCCGCGCTCGCCCCCCACGCCGACGAGTCTGAGCAGTTGGCCCTTGCGATCGGCTGAGGAGTCCCTCTTCATCGGCACGGCTTCCTCGAGGCTCACGAGAACGAGGGTCGAGAGGCTCGTGGTGAATGGCCTCGTGAGCCTCCGAACAGAGCTTTCGGTCCCGGCTGCGACCTGGACGCAAACCGACAGGCTGACGACCGACCGCACACCTGGTCCATTCGGGACTCGCCATCACTGGTGAAGTACTGGGGTGAAGTACTGGCGTCGCGCTGCGCCCCATCCCCGTCGAGCTTCTTCCACCCGACGCGGACCTGATCGAGGTGGGATCGGATGAGGCGTGGGCGCGAGTCGGCGCCTCGTCAGTCGATGGGTGCCGCGATGGCCTCGTCGACCTGCGCCCGGGCCGATCGTTCCTCGCTGACTGCGCCACCGCTTCGGCCTGACTCGCCGCGTCCACCTGGCCCGATCCCAAGCACCCCACTGGGGATTCGGCGGCCGTCGTGCGATAATCCGAATCGCGCGAGGCGATCCGGCCCGCTCGAACGGGCGAGGACCCCGGGGCCAGTCCGGCCGGCAGACGTCGCGCAGGACCAGAGGAACCTACCCC
>JAJYXX010000257.1 GCA_021801545.1 Chloroflexota bacterium
GGCCTCGGCTCGGTGACCGACGTCACCTCATCCGCCGGGACCTTGCTCTGGTGGGCCGAGTACACCCCGTTCGGGGGACCCCGCGCGAGCGGCTCGACCTCCCAGGCCCCGGTCAACCTCTTCCGCTTCACCGGCGAGTACGCGGACACCGTCACCGCCCTCTACCACCTCCGGGCCCGCCAGTACGACCCGACGACCGGCCGGTTCCTGAGCACGGACCCGGTTGCCGCGCCTGTGGCCGACCCGTATGTGGCGAGCTATGTCTACGCAGGCAACAACCCGGTCCGGTTCGTCGACCCGAGCGGCCGATGCATCGGGCCGCTATTGGTCGTCTGCATCGGCGCGGCAGCGGGTGCCGTCGGTTACGTGGGCGGCACAGTGGTCTCGAACGTCGTGCAGGGCAGGTCGCCTACCGCTGGTCTCAATCCGGTCGACTTTGCGATCACGAGCGTCGCGGGTGGTCTAAGCGGTGGGGTTGGAGGCCTGCCTATTGGCATCGGCAGCAAGGTCATCATCAACGCCGTGATCGGCTTCGATAGCAGCCTCGTCTCTATGGCCGCCGGGAGCCGTCGTAACCCAGGCGAGCTTCTCGCGGGAGTGTTTTCGGGCGCAGTAGGGGGTGCGCTGGACATCGATTTCGGTGGTGCTGGACTGATAGGGTTCGTCCGTGGCGTGGCCGGTAGTGGCGGTGCTGATTCCATCATCACGGCAACCGGCAATATCCTGACAGACATCGCCAATCGGATCTTTGCTCAGCCCGCTCCGAGGCAGCAGAAGTAGCGCTGAGGGGATGTCGATCGCGGAGTTGGCCCTCGCCTTGGTCGCAGGCCTAGGTCTCTATGTGATGTTCTCCACGCAGGTCATGTCGCGCAGCGGTGGTCATGACCGACTCCCGGGACGCATTCGCACCCTGCTGGCTCCCACGCGTCCGCGGCCCGGTGCCATCTCACGAACCGCGGCCATCCTCGTTTCGGCCGGCCTCGCTGTGGCTGGCCAGGCAGGGCCATTTCTCATCCTGGCGACGCAGTTCGAGAGCCTCTCGCAGCTTCAGCTGTTGATGATCGGGACGGAGGTAACGCTGGCCGGCCTCTGGACCGCCTACCTCGTTGAACTCCGCCGTCGGGCGGGGCCACGAAGTTGACGCAGGTGACCAAGTGTCCGCAGCGCCGGTCCTCGACCTTGACGATCTCGTCGGGCCGGACCCCGCCGACGAGGCGCCACAGCCGCCTTCGCTGGGCCGCTTGCTTCGCCGACCGGACATGGGCGCTCGAGGACCGCCGGCATCTCAGCCGGCGCCTGGGGCGCGACCTCCTGGTCGCCGGTGGACGGGTCGTCCGGGTTCCGCCGAGGCTCATGCGGAGCTCCCGGGAACCAGGCAGGTCCGACCCGATCGACGCCCCGGCGGTTGCCCGGGCTGCTCTCCGCGAACCCGATCTGCCGGTCGCCCGGCTCGACGGTCCCGAGCGCGAGCTCCGTCTCCCCGCCGACCATCGCGAAGATCTTGTCGCCACCCGGACCGAGGCTGAGAATCGGCTCCGGTGGCATCTCCACGAGCTCGACCAAGGTGCCGAGCCGCCCGCCCGCCACAGCTTCGACCGGCCGGGACGCTCTCCCGCTTCACCTACACGCTCGATCGGGCCGGCAATCGAACGAAGCTCACGACGACCCGCGAGACCCACCTCTACAGCTACGACGCGCTCGATCGGATCACGAAGGTCTGCTACGGGAGTTGCCCGACGAGCGGCGGCGGAGGCGGGGGCGTTGGCACCTCGAGCATCATCATCGACCGACCGCCGGTCACGAGCCCACCGCCGGCCCCTGGTGACACGTTCACCGCCTGGACCTACGATCCGGCTGGCAACCGGCTCACCGAGACGAACTACCTGGGGACGACGACGTATGCCTATGACGCCGCCGACCGGCTCGTGAGCATGACCGCGCCCGGTGGTGCCGTCACCGCGTACGGCTACGACAACAACGGCAACCAGCTCTCCGCCGGCTCCAACACCTTCGCCTACGACCTCGCCGACCGGCTCGTCGGCGCCTCCGTCGGCGGGACGACCGAGACGTACACCTGGTCGGGCGACGGGGTCCGCCTCTCGGCCGCGACCGGTCCCCAGGCGAGCAAGACGACCGGGTTCCTCTGGGACCGCAGCTTCGCCCTGCCGGAGCTGGCGATCGAGCGCGACGGGAACGGCAAGCTCGTGCGCCGCTACACCTACGGGCTCGATCTTCTCAGCCAGGCGACCCCGAACAAGAGCCCGTACTGGTCCCACCACGATGGCCTCGGCTCGGTGACCGACATCACGAGCACCGCCGGCAGCTCGCTCTGGTGGGCCGAGTACACGCCCTTCAGGACACCCCGCGCCAGCGCCTCGGACTCGACCTCCTGACCCCGGGAGCCAGAGCCGGCCGCCGTCCCGTATCCTTCGTGATCGCATGACGAGCGAACGCGACTACTACGAAGTGCTCGGCGTCGACCGCAACGCGAGCGACGCCGAGATCAAGCGGGCCTTCCGCAAGCTCGCCCAGAAGTGGCACCCCGACGTCAACAAGAACGACGAGGCCCACGAGCGCTTCAAGGAGATCAACGAGGCCTACCAGGTCCTCTCCGATCCCCAGCGGCGCCAGGCGTACGACATGTTCGGGCGGGCCGGGCTCGGCGGCGCGGAGGCCGGGTTCGGCGACTTCGGGACCGGGTTCGCGACCGGCTTCGGCGGTTTCGGCGACATCTTCGACGCCTTCTTCGGCGGTTCCCAGGCGGGCGTCCGGCGCGGCCGGCCGCCGGCCGGGTCGGACCTCCGCTACGACCTCCGGATCACGTTCGAGGAGGCGGTCCGCGGGGTCGAGAAGGAAATCGAGTTCCCGGTCCTCGACCGCTGCCCGGACTGCTCCGGGACCGGGGGGGCTCCCGGAATGTCGCCCACGACCTGCCCGCAGTGCGGTGGCCGGGGCGAGGTGCGGACCGTTCGCCAGACGATGCTCGGCCAGATGGTGAACGTCGCCACCTGCCCGCGCTGTCGGGGCGAGGGTCGG
>JAJYXX010000100.1 GCA_021801545.1 Chloroflexota bacterium
GCTCTCGGGCGACTCGGGCGCGACGTTCGTCGGGCAGAGGACGACCTCGGCCCCGTACGCCCGGAGGAGCGCCTGCTTCTCGGCCGACTGCTTGTCGGCCATGACGAAGATGCACCGGTAGCCCTTGCGCGCGGCGGCGATCGCGAGGCCGTGGCCGGTGTTCCCGCTCGTCGGCTCGATGATCGTGCCGCCCGGGCGGAGGAGCCCGGCCCGCTCGGCCGCCTCGATCATCGGCAGCCCGATCCGGTCCTTGACCGAGCCGCCGGGGTTGAGCATCTCGAGCTTGGCGAGGACGAGCGGCTGACGCTCGGCGGGGCCGAGGTCGCGGGTGACCCGGCTCAGGCGGACGAGCGGGGTCCGGCCGATGAGATCGAGGATCGAGTCGGCGTACTCCATGGGGGGCGCCGCGGGTCGGTCGATTGCGTGGTTCATCGGTCTCACCTCATCGTCACGAGCGCGTAGGGGCGAGCCAGGCCCCACGGGAGCACCTCCCGGGCAACGGTCCGGTCGTCGATGCCGGCGTGCGCGGCATACCGGCGGAGCTCGCCGTCGCCGTACGTCACGAACCTGGCGTCGTAGATCAGGGCCTCGCCGCCCGGCCGCAGGACGCGGGCGATCTCGCGCAGCGCAGCAGCCGGATCGGGCCAGTGGTGCATCGACAGGGTGGAGACGAGGAAATCGGCGGAGGCGTCAGGCAACGGGATCGCACCGGCCTCACCGTGAACGAACGCCGCCGTGGCGACGCCGGCGAGCATGGCCGCGCGGGCGGCAGCATCGCGCATGGCAGGGGCGGGGTCCACCCCGATCACCCGCGCGGCAGGCAGGCGCCTCGCGAGCTCGATCGCGAGCTCGCCCGGTCCGGAGCCCAGATCGACGATCGTGGGCGAGGGATGCGAGCCGACCCGCACGACGAGGTCGTCTGCGACGCGCCGGTAGAGCCCCCGGAGGATTCGGGGAGCGACCTTCGCGTAGAGGCGGGCGCCGCGAGGCGCGAACAGACCGCCGCGCTGGTCGATCGTGCGAATGACACGGACCGCGACGCCGGTCCTCGACGCGACGACCGCTGCGCCCGCCACGAGGGAGAGCAGGATGAGGACGGCCGGACCCATCAGACCGCTCCCGCCCCGTGGCCTCGGGGGCCGACGAGCCCGCTGGATTCGGCCGCTTCAGGCGCCGTGGCGAGCGCCGCGGCGGTGTCTCGGACGAGTGGACCGAACGTGAACGAACTCATGGCGAAACTCCCGAACAGGCTGAGGTCGGTGGTAACTCGGCCCCGACGCCGCACGGCGCGGGCCGATGGTTCGGCGGCCACCAGTCGTCCTGTGACGGAGAGGGCATGAGGCCGCGGTCCCCTGGGAACCGGGCCCAGTCGGCGTTCGGTCTGGCGCGGATCTCACCCCGCCTGGGTGAGGCTCAGCCGCCGGTTGCCACCTCCGGACGTCGGGGCCGCCAACGACAACAGGCGCCGTCGCCGGTCTGTGCCGGCATCGGCGCGCGCACCACCATCGAGACGGTCCTGGGGTGGCTCCCGTGTACGTCCTGTCGCTGCATGACCAGGGCATGATATCCGGCCAGGCGACTGACCGCCAGGCCCCGCACCATGTCAACCACCGCGGCCACTCCCCTACACCGTCGACAGGATCGCGAACCCGAGCACGAGCACGACGATCGCGAGCGCGAGCTTCGTGGCCTGGGCGTGTGCCAGGTGCCAGCGATTCATGACCCGGATGAGGCCGGGCCGGCTGGCGAGAACGAGGAGCACCACGAGCGGCGTGATGTAGGCCAGGTTGTAGAGGACGAGCCCCCCGAGGCCGGCAGCGACCGTGCCGCTCGCACCGAGCAGCGCGATCACGCCCAGGTAGACCGCTCCGCTGCAGGGCACCGTGCACAGCCCGATAAGGACACCGCCGCCGAAGAGCGCGGCGGGGGAGGTCGCCCGCGCCCACGACCGCATCCGGCCGTGGAGCGCATGGGGCGCCTCGAGCTGCCAGCGTGCATCGGGCAGCAGGACGTCGCGCAGCATCCAGAGTCCAAGGCCGACCGCGACGAGTGCGGCAAGGCGGCTCGGCAGATGGTTGGATCCGAACCCCGTCAGCGTCGAGACGATCGTCAACAGCCCGATGCCGAGGGCGAAGTACGTGAGCAGGACGCCCAGGACGAACACGAAGCCCAGACCGAGAACCGTGCGGCTCGCCGTGCGGACGTCCGCCGGTCGGCCGTCGCCGGCCAGCGACTCCCGGGCCGCCAGCCCGAGGGCGAACGTGGCGAACAAGAGCAGCACTCCGAACGCGCACGGGTTGAAGCCGTCGAGAACCCCGGCGGCAACGATCGCCGGGACCGTCAGCTGCTGGAGACCTGCGGTGTGCGACATCTCATCCGGCCCGGCAGAGACGAGCGCACCGACGGCTGCGGCCAGGATGGCGCCGCCGATCCCGACCAGGAGCAGGATCCTGACCCGCTCCGAACTGGTCGCGATCGCGCGCATCAGGCGGTCACCGTCAGCCTGCCATGCATCTGCGGGTTCTCCTTCCCGCCACAGCATGTGTCGCAGTAGAAGTCGTACGTCCCCGGTGTCGTCGGAGCCGTGAACTCGAACACGAGATCGCTGAGCGGTTGCACCGTCTGGTGGACGTTCAGTGAATCGATGTGGAAGCTGTGGACCCCACCACCGTCCGAATGCATCGAGGTGTCGCGGTTGACGAGGTCGATCCTGACGACCTGGCCGGGCGCGACCGTCAGATCGGAGGGATCGAAGCCACCCATGCTCGCCACCATCTTGATCGCGGCGGCATCGCTGGCACCGGGCCCGATCAGGCGCGAAACCGCCAGGCCGAGCGCGGCGCCGCCGACGACGACCACGACCGCTACGAAGACGATCGTCCGCAACCGGGACCGCCCCGCCGGCGAAGAGGGCGACGATGTCTGGTGCCGATCGTGACGACCGTTGGTGCGGGCACCGTGGGGTCGCTGGTTCATCTCGTGGTCCTCCGCTGGTTCATGGTTGGTTCATGGATGGATGCAACC
>JAJYXX010000244.1 GCA_021801545.1 Chloroflexota bacterium
CGCGAGAACCTGGTCATCTACGGCCGCTACTTCGACCTCTCGCGGGCGGAAGCGCGCCGCCGGGCGGACGACCTCCTCGACTTCGTCCAGCTCCTCGAGCGGGCCGACAGCCGGGTCGAGCCGTTGTCGGGTGGGATGCGGCGCCGTCTCACGATCGCTCGCTCGCTGATCAACGAGCCCGACCTCCTCCTGCTCGACGAGCCGACGACGGGCCTCGATCCGCAGGCCCGCCACCTGCTCTGGGACCGCCTCTACCAGCTCAGGCAGCGGGGCGTCACGCTCGTGCTCACGACCCACTACATGGACGAGGCCGAGCAGCTCTGCGACCGTCTCATCGTCATGGACAAGGCGAAGATCGTCGCCGAAGGCTCGCCGCGCGAGCTGATCGGGCGCTACTCGACCCGCGAGGTCCTCGAGCTCCGCTTCCCGCCCAGTGTCCAGGGGTCGCTCGACGGCCGGCTCGACGGGCTGGCCGAGCGGATCGAACGCCTGCCCGACCGGGTGCTCCTCTACACCGAGGACGGCGAGGCGGCCGCCGTCGAGGCGCACCGCCGCGGCCTCGAGCCCGAGACCGTCCTCGTCCGCCGCGCGACGCTCGAGGACGTCTTCCTCCGGCTGACCGGCCGCTCGCTCGTCGAGTAGGCGGGACGGCACGACGTGAGCGCGGCGGTCCGGGTCCTCGAGTACAACGCCCGCGTCTATCGGCGGACGTGGCGAGGCGGGCTGGTCGGCACGTTCCTCGCCCCGGTCCTCTTCCTTGCCGCGATGGGCTTCGGGCTCGGCCGATTCGTTGACTCGGCGGGGAGCGCGTCGAGCGAGCTGGCCGGTGTCCCGTATGCGGCCTTCATCGCGCCCGGCCTGCTCGCCGCGCAGGCGATGCAGACGGCCGGGTTCACCTCGACCTACCCGATCATGGGCCGGGCGGTCTGGGACCGGATCTACCACGGGATGCTCGCCACCCCGATCACGATCAGCGGGATCGTCCTCGGCGAGCTCGGCTGGATCGCCGTCCGCCTGGCGATCGTGACCGGGGCGTTCCTGCTCGTTATGGCCGGCTTCGGTCTCGTCCGCTCGCCGGTCGGCCTGCTCGCGATTCCGGCGGCGGCCCTGACCGGGCTTGCCTTCGCCGCGCCGATCGTCGCCTTCACGGCCACCCAGCGCGACGATCAGGCCTTCAACGCGATCTTCCGGTTCGGGATCACGCCGCTCTTCCTCTTCTCGGGGACGTTCTTCCCGATCGACCAGCTGCCGGCCGTCATCCGGCCGCTCGCCTGGATCACCCCGCTCTGGCACGGGGTCGAGCTGGCCCGCGGTCTCGTGCTTGGGCGAACGGACCCGGCGGCGGCCCTCGTCCACCTCGCCGTCCTGGCCGCGTTTGTCGCCGGCGGCACGCTCGCGGCGCTCGTGACGTTCCGCCGGGCGCTGGTGAAGTAGGGGGCCGGATGCCGTGATCACCGGGAGCCGCATCGCGCCGCCGCTCCTGTTCCGCACCCGGGCGCCAAGGCTCGTCGAGCGCAACCTGATGGTCTACCGGCGGACGCCGCTCGTGATCGTCTCCGGGTTCTTCGAGCCGCTCTTCTACCTGCTCGGGATCGGCTTCGGGCTCGGGGCCCTGATCGGGAACGTCCCCGGACCAGACGGGCAGCCGATCCCGTACGGCGTCTTCGTCGCCCCGGGTCTGCTTGCGACGAGCGCGATGAACGGCGCGATCTACGACTCGACGTTCAACGTCTTCTTCAAGCTCCGCCACGCGAAGACGTACGATGCGATCCTCTCGACCCCGATGAACACCGGCGATGTGGCGGGCGGAGAGGTCGCCTGGGCGCTCATCCGGGGGACGCTCTATGCGATCGGGTTTCTCGGCGTCGTGCTCCTCCTCGGCCTCGCCCGGTCGCCGCTCGTCGTGCTGACGATCCCGGCCGCGCTCCTGATCGGGTTCGCCTTTGCGGCCGTCGGGATGGCGGCCACGACCTGGGTCCGGAGCTGGCAGGACTTCGACTTCATCACCCTGGCGACCCTGCCCCTCTTCCTCTTCTCGGCGACGTTCTATCCGATCACGGCCTACCCCGATGCGGTCCGTACGATCGTCGAGCTGACCCCGCTCTACCAGGGGGTCGCCATCCTCCGCCAGCTCACGACCGGGAGCCTGGACGCCTCGATCGTGCTCCACGTCACCTACCTGGCCGCGATGGGCCTGGCCGGGCTGGTCGTCGTGTCGCGCCGGCTCGACCGGCTCCTGCTCCGGTAGCGGGACGGCCGAGGACCCGATGTCCGCCCGCCCGCTCCGCCGGTTTGCGTCACGCGCGCCTCGTGCGGTCCCCGCGCTCTTCGCGCCGCTGGCGTCGCTCGGGCTCCTCGGACTGCTCGCCGTGGGGGTGGTCGGCGGTGGGGTCCTGAGCGTCGCTGGGGCCGACAGCGTGGGGGTGGTCGGCGCGCCCGGCGCCCGGGCGATCGGCTCCTCGCCGGACCCCAGGGCGAGCGGGGTCGTCGTCGGCGACGGCCAGATCGACCTCCGTGGGCTCTACCACGACAGCCGGAGCAGTCTCTATCGAACGCCGGGCGGGGCCGCCCCGGCCGGGACCCCGGTGACGATCCGGCTGCGCACGCTCCACGACGACGTGACCTCGGCCGAGCTCGACCTGACCGACCCCTCGGGCATGCGCGCCGTCGCGATGACCCGCGCGGTGAGTGACATCGCCTGCGGAGCCCCCGAGCCCGCCCCGGGCGCGACGTGCGATCTCTGGTCGGCGACGCTCACGCCTGACGCGCCGGTCACCTGGTGGTACCGGTTCGGCGTCCAGGACGGGACCGCGTCGGCCGGGTACGGCGACGATGCCGGGGTGGAGGGCGGTCCGGGGATCGGGACCGCGTACGACGCCGATCGCGGCTGGGTCCTGACCGCGTTCGCGCCGGGGTTCACGGCGCCCTCGTGGCTGAAGGACGCCGTCGTCTACCAGGTCTTCCCGGACCGGTTCGTGAACGGCGACCCCTCGAACGACGCGAACACCGACGAGC
>JAJYXX010000383.1 GCA_021801545.1 Chloroflexota bacterium
CTCCGAGAAGCGCGTCAGGAGCGAGAGCCTGGCCGGCGAGCGCCGCGATCGACCATGGCGATCGGCTGCCGAGCGGGGGATCCTGGCGGCGAAGTGAGCGGCACTGCACTCAGATGGAGGACCCCTTACGGAGAATATCGAGCCCACGAGCGACCGTTCGCGGGCCGGAGCCCGGCCATCACTCGGATAGGGTTCCCCCGGCGCGCATTAGCGAGTGATCCACCGATGCGCCGGCGGCGAGAGCGTTCGGCACCCCGGCGGCAAGGCTGGTGAGGCTGGTGAGGCTGGCGGGAGCGTTCGTGAGCGCGTCGCCAAGGCACCCATGGGCGTGAGTGCCCGTCGGCGAGGCTGCTCGTGAACGGGCCGGCGATGCCGCCGTCGCCGAGGCCGCTGCGTGCGCCGTCGGGACCCCTTGCGAGCGCGCCAAGCGGACCACGTCACACGTCGGACCGTTCCCCTTCGCCACGTCGGTGGCCCGCCGGGTGGGCTCGCGGTATCGTAGCCGGGCAGGCAGACCAGCCGTGCGAGCCGGTTGGCTGCGCGCCGCCGCCTTCGTCCCCGTAGCTCAGTGGACAGAGCAACCGCCTTCTAAGTGCCCGGCTGTGTGCGGGGTGCTTGCGTGCGTGGCGGGTGTACCGTAGGGGCCTCAGTTAGTTGCTCAGTGAAAGCACGAGAACGCCCCCGGTCGACCAGGACTCCGCTGGTGGCACGAGGCGGGATCGCGGGTCCGGGACCGGAGCCGAGCAACCGCCAATCCCGAGAACGCGCGGCGCCGTGGCCGCTCCGGCCCGGCGACGGGCTCCTGAGCGAACTCGTCCGCCTGGGCGTCTGCTCGCCGGTCGCGTGCATTCGCCGCTGTCTGCACCCATTCTGAGCGCCCCACAACACGCATTGGCGGGCCTCACGGCGCCGGCCAGGGCGAAGTCCCAAACCAAACCGCCCCGGCCCGTCCCGAAAGGGGACCCCCCGAAGACCGTCCAATTCGTGCTCCGCGCGGCCCCCGCCCGAGGTGTTCCGAAACGAGGCCCTTTCGGAACGGGCCACCTCGTTTCGGATGAGGTCATTCTGGGCGTGGCCGGCCGCGCGCTTGGCCCCGTGCGGGCGGCTGCGCGAGGCTGGACAACATGCCGTTTGCATTTCCGTTTCGAGTCTTCTAGCATACATGGACACTTGTCTCCAGCCTCCTCTAGGCTCGGGAGTTCACCGAATACTCAGCACTGGTCGGAGCGTGGCGCATGACTTCTAGAAGTCTGGCAGTCCAAATGCCGGCAACCAGCGACACCGATTCGCCGGTCTTAGAGGTCAGCAACCTTACAAAGGCATACGGGGATTCCGTTGTCCTCGATCACGTGGACCTCAACGTCCGGGCCGGCGAGGTCCATGCGCTGCTGGGCGAGAACGGCGCAGGAAAGTCGACCCTGATCAAGATCGTCTCAGGCGTTGTTCTGCCCGACGCCGGACACGTGAAGATCAATGGGTCGGAGTTCCGGCTTGGCTCGCCGCGGGTCGCCATGCAGGCGGGTGCCGCAACACTCCATCAGGAGTTGGCGACCGTGGGAGGACTGACGGTCGCTGAGAACGTCTTCTTGGGGCGCGACGTGCCCACGTTTCTCGGCAAGATGAGGTGGGGGTCCATCAACGCCGCGGCGAAGGCGATTTTCGCCGACCTCGGTCAGGACATCGACGTAACCCTCGACGCAGATCTCCTGTCGCCGGTTGGCAGGACGATGACCGCGTTGGCGCGCGCCGTCTCGCAGCAATGTTCCATCCTCATCCTCGACGAGCCAACCGCCGCACTTACCGGCTCTGAGACGACGGACTTGTTCGCTGCCATGCGCCGCCTTCAGCAGCGAGGCATCGGCATCTTGTACGTCTCGCACCGGCTCGAGGAGGTCTTCGGGATTGCGAATCGCTACACCGTTCTGCGGAACGGACAGCGTGTCCGCACCGGCACTCTTGGTGACACGAGCGTAGAAGCGGTCATCACGATGATGGCCGGACGGCCCGTCGAGACCCTCTTTCCTAAGCGCGATCCGAAGCCAGGCGCTGTCGTGCTTGAGGCGCATCGCCTCTGCGGCAAACGCGTTCGCAACGTGTCACTGGACGTTCACGCGGGTGAAGTCGTCGGCATTGCCGGACTCGCTGGGTCAGGGCGCAGCGAAGTCTTGCGCATGATCGGCGGGGCCCAGCGCAGGGTCTCGGGCCAGACGGTCTTGAATGGGCGCGAGTTCAACCCCGGATCCCCGGGGGACGCCCACCGCGCTCGCGTAGCGCTCGTGCCGCAGGAGCGAAGGTCCGAGGCCTTGGTCCCGGATTCGGTCGAACGAAACCTGAACTCCACGACGATCGCCTCCCACACGTCGGCTGGCCGCTTCCTCGTTTCCCGACCGAAGGAAAGAAGGCACGCCCAGGGACTCTGGGAGGAGTTCCACATCCGGGGGCATGGCCTCCATCAACCGGTGATGGAACTCTCCGGCGGCAACCAACAGAAGGTATCGATCGCGAAGTTCTTGGCGCTGAAACCGCGAGTCCTTCTCCTCGATGAGCCGACGCGTGGGGTGGACGTGTCCACGAAGGTCCAGATCTACAGGTTGATCCGGCGGCAGGCAGATTTCGGTTGTGCGGTCCTCGTCGTGAGTTCGGAGTTGCCTGAACTGCAGGGCCTCTGCGACCGGATCGTCGTCCTCCATGAGGGTCGGGCCTTCGCCACCTTCGACGGGGCGAAGGTGTCTGAAGAGGAACTGCTTCAAGCCTGTTACGGGAGGTCGGGGTGAGTCCGACAGTCGTGCCTTCGGATCCAGCCGATGTCGATGAGCTTCTGGGGGCAAAGCCCATCGCCGAGTACGGTCGCCGACGTGGACGCCTGGGGCGGGCCAAGCCGTTGGTCGGCCCCATGGCCCTCCTCGCCATCGTCGCATTCTTTGGGGTCCTCTACCCGACCACCTTCCTGACCCCGACGAACCTCCTGACGAACGTCCTGGAGACAGTCTCATTCGCGGCGATCGTCGCGGCTGCGCAGACCATTGTCATGGTCGTCGGCGATTTCGACCTCTCGGTCGGCGGGGTTGCGGCCTTGGCCACCTCGTTCACAGCGGCGATCATCACCACAACGACCCTGAGCGGAGCGCCACAGGAGCCTGGGTCGGTTCTGTTCGCAGTTCTGCTTGGCTTGTTCGTGGGTCTCGTGTGCGGAGTGGTCAGCGGGGTTCTCGTCTCGTACCTCGGCGTCCTCGCCTTCATTGCGACGCTCGGCATGGCGCAGGTCTACACGAGTCTGGCCCGCTTCAGGGTTGACGGTAAGCCGGTCTACGGGCTCGTCGAGCAAGGATTTGTTGCCGTTGCCCGGGGAGAAACGCTGGGCCTGTCGAACAAGGTGTGGATCGCGGCTCTGATTGCGGGGGCGGTGTGGTTCCTCCTGGATCAGACGACACTCGGCCGGAAGATGTACGCCGTCGGCGGTAATGCCGAAGCCGCCCGGTATTCGGGCATCAATACAAAGGCGATACGCCTCATCGCGTTTGCCCTGGGTGGGGTCGGGGCCGCCGCGGCAGGGCTCCTCCAAGCCGCGAACACGGCGACTGCGAACACAGCCGCCACTCAACCGTGGATGCTCCAGTCGATCGCCGGCGTGTTCATTGGAATGGCCATGTTCCGTAACGGAAGGCCGAATCTCCCGGGATCGATCCTCGGTGTGGTGCTGCTCCGAGTCCTCGACAACGGACTCAATTTCACGGGGATCAACGACTACCTGCAGAGCGCGATCTCGGGCCTCGCGATCGTGATCGCCGTCCTGCCACCGGCGATTGCTCGGCTACGCGCCCAGCGATGAGTGGGAAGCCAGAGCCGCGAGAAGCGGGTCGGTCGCTGAGGAGGGTCCGTGAAATGCAGAGGTCGTCACGACGATCGATAGGTGGAGGAGAAAGGATCGCCCAGCCAAGCGTAGATCCCGCGATACGGCCATTCGTGAGCAAGGTTGAAGCAGCAGGAGAGAACGTCGTGAAACCATATGTGGGCCGATGGATGAAGTCAGCCTCCGTGGCCGTTCTAGGTTTGGCGATTGCCGGGTGCGGAAGCGCCGCCACGGGCTCGATCTCGCCCGCCCCGTCAGTGTCGGTCACGCCTTCATCGGCCGCCGCGACGCCAGCCGCTAGCGCATCTGAAAAGGCCAAGACCATCGCGATCATCTCGCCCGATTACGCGGCACAACCGGCGGCGAAAGAGGCGATCGACCTCTTCATGGCCGAGGCCAAGAGCCAGGGCTACGTCGTCACCCTGACTGACACTAACAGCGACAACGCGGCGATCAATGGAGAGATCACGACAGCTGTGTCCCAGAACGTGGACGCGATCGTCACCGCGTTTGGCACGCCCCAGGAGTTCGGCGAGGGGCTCGCCAAAGCCGGCGCGGCTAAGGTCCCCGTGTTCGGTCTTGACACCGGCGGCGTCGTCGCACCGACCCTCGTCAACGTCACGACGGACAACAATTACCTCGGAGAGGCGTCCGCGCAGGCCATGATCGACGCAATGGGCGGAAAAGGCAGCGTGATCATGATCGCGTTCGATGCCTTTGAGCCGGTGCGTCTGCGTGCTGTTGCGGCGAAGGCCCTGTTCGAGGCCAAGGGCATCAAGATCCTCGAGTACAAGCAGGGCGACCCGGCGGACTCAACCGGGAAGGCCAAGGCCATCGTTGGCGACCTTCTCACCAAGTACCCCAAGGGGACAGTCCAGGGTGTCTGGGCGGCTTGGGACGCGTCCGCGCTCGGTGCCTATCAAGCAACCCAGGCAGCGGGGCGCTCCGAGGTCTTCATCACGGGCGTGGACGGACAGTCGTTCGCGCAGGCCGAGGTCGCCAAGGGCCTCAACTGGATCGCAACCGTTCGCCAGGACTGGCCGACGATCGCAAAGACCCTCACCGGCATCATCAACGACCACTTTGCCGGCAAGGATCCGACGAACACGACGGTGTTTGTTCCGGCGATCCTGATCACGAAGGCGAACGCCAAGCCATAGCACCCGAGCAGGAGCCAGGTTGTCGACGACAATTACCGGTTCACCCGCGAGGTCACCATGAACAGAGTTCAGACACCGACGCTAACTGGACGAGACCGGCTCCGGGCTCTGTTCGGTGGGGATCACCCGGCAGTCATTGCGTATGTGCCGTTCGGCGACCCCCTTGCCCAAGGGGAACAGCATCTCGATGCTTACTGCGACGCCGGCGTATCGGTTCTCGAGATCGGGATGCCGACCCGCGACGCCTATCTGGATGGTCCAGAGGTGGGCGACAGCATGCGACGCGCGCTCGATGCCGGCGCGAGCCCTCGGTCAATCGCCAAGCGGCTCGCCCGGTGGCGCACGGAACGCGGCAACCCGGCACCGGCAATCGTGTGGATGGGATACCCGGGCCTCGACCTCGCGTCTATCGAGTTCGCGGCAGACCTCGGCGCCATCGATGGCCTGCTGATCGTGGACGAGCAAACACGACGCGACACCGCCGAACTACCCCGGAAGCTCAAGGCGATGGGTACGGCCCACTGTGCCTTCGTGTCCTGGGACGCCACCGATGACGAACTCCGGGTGGCTTCCACCGCAACCGGATACGTCATGGTCCAAGCTCGACCGGGGCCCACGGGAACCGGTCATCCGCCGAGCATCCCCGACCGCCAGGTTGGCCTTGCGCGCCGAAGCGCACCCGGCATCCCGGTCGTGGCAGGCTTCGGGGTTCAGAGCGCGCTTGAATTGCGCGGCGTGGCGGCTTCGGGGGTTGACGGCATCGTGGTGGGGAGCGCGTGCGTAAAGGCCCTGTGCGAGGGCAAGGCCCCGGCCCTGAGCTCGCTTCTCGAATCCCTCGTCGCCGAGGCGTTCACACTGCCCCGTTATCCCGCCGTGTCAGATTCCTGATTGAGTCGATGGGCCAAGAGTGATAGACGCAGTCCTCGGATTCGATGTCGGCACGACCGCCGTCAAGGCTGGTCTGATCTCGCTCGACGACAACCAACCCCTTGGGATGGCCAGACGGGCGTATCCCACACTACGCCGGGAGCAGGGTTGGGTCGAGCACGATCCGACGTCATGGATCGCCGCTATGGCTGAGTGCTGGGATCAGCTCAGCCGGGAGTCTTCGCAGGTAAGGCTCCGGGCCGTCGGGGTTTGCTCGCAGGTGAACACGCACCTGCTGGTTGACGCTGAGCTTTCGCCGGTTCGGGACGCGATTGTGTGGCAGGACGTGCGCGCAGCCGGCGAGGCAGCCGAGCTCGATGCCCGGGTCAGCGACGCCCAGCGCGTCGCTTTCTGGCGAGGACCCTTCACGATCGATGCCTCGTTCGCCCTGTCTCGGTTGGAGTGGATTCGCCGCCATGAGCCCACGGCGGCCGCTGCCGGAAGATGGCTGCTTGCGCCCAAGGACTACTGCGTCGCCGCGCTATGCGGCGCCGTTGTGACAGACACGATGAGCCCCATTGGCCTTGTCGGAGTCGACCATCGCTACATCTCGGGAGTGACGGACTTGGTCGACGGTTCGGCTGAGTTGCTGCCCCCCATCCTGCCGTTCGATGGGCTCGCCGGATACGTGAGACTGGGTAACCCGGTAGGCCTGCCCGTCGGCGTGCCCGTTGCCGTAGGTAGCATGGACGCGTGGGGGAGCGTCTACGGATCCGGTGTCGTGAGTCCGGGCCAGGCGATGGAAGTGGCGGGCACGTCCGAGATCGTCGGCGTCGTCTCGGACCGAGCTGTCCCGACTCCAGGCGTGATCAGCTTCCCGCCAGTTCGCGGGATCTACCTGCACGCCGGTCCGACCCAGGCTGGAGGAGACGCCCTACAGTGGGCCGCCCGATGTTTCGGGATCGCAGTCGAGGATGTGGTGGCCCTGGCCGCAGAGGCACGAGCCATGGCCCAGGCGATCGTGTTCCTTCCGCATCTCAGCGGCGAACGTGCGCCCATCTGGAACCCCGACGCTCGTGGTGTGTTCCTCGGCGTGTCGGCGTCCACAGAGCTCAAGCACCTCGCCTTGGCCGTTCTCGAAGGAGTTGCGTTCTCTGCCCGGCAGCTCATCGAGGCATGCGAATCTGCCTCCGGGACGCGCGTGCGCGAGGTGAGGTTGTCAGGTGGTGGGGCACAGAGCGAGCTGTGGAATCGGATCAAGGCATCGACCCAAGGCCGCTCTCTCAAGGTGCTCCGGATCCTCGATTCGGGCGTCGTCGGAGCAGCTCTCATGGGTGCGGTTGCGGCCGGCCTCGAGCCCAACCTTGAGGACGCGGCGACGCGACGTGTAGCCATCTCGGCGGAGGTAGAACCCGAGTCGGGCGAGTCGTCTCGACTGGAGCATCTCTACGGCATCTATCGCGAATCGTACCAATCCCTTGTCGGAGTCTTCGGCAAGCTCCAATCTCGGTCCGAGGGTCCGTCCGTATGAAGCCGCCGCTCGACGTGCCCGCGCCGCAAGGCGGGCGATTCAAGGGGGACTACCCACAACATGATCTGAAGTACGTCGCAATCTGCAAGGACTTGCGAGCAAGAATCACCACGGGTGAATACCTCCCCGGCCGTCGTCTTCCGAGTCAGCTGGCTCTCGCAGTTGCGTATGGCGTGACCGTCATGACTCTCCGTCAAGCCCTAGCCGAACTTGGCGCTGAGGGCCTTGTCGAGACCTCGCATGGCCGAGGGACGTTCGTCGCGGCGCGGCCCTTCAAGTACCGGCTGAATCATCTGTCTTCGTTCGCCCAAGACATGAGAACGCAGGGCAAGTTCGTCACGACGCGCGTCCTTTACTCGGGACTTGTCGCCGAGGCTGAACCCGCGCTCTGTGCCCGGTTGGCGCTGCCTTCCAGCGAGCGGCCCTACCAACTGGATCGGGTTCGTTTCGTCGACGGTGTGCCCGTCGTATTCCAGCGAAGCTATCTCCCCGCATCAATCGGCCGAAAGCTCCAGCCGAACAGCCTCGAAACGGAATCTCTGTACGATGTGCTGCGAACCCAACAGCAGCTCGATGTGGTCCGTGCTGTAGAAACGGTGAAGGCTGTCGGACTGCCTGCGGCAGAGGCTAAGGCGCTTGGGCGACCGCCGGGCACTCCAGCATTCCTCTCGACGAGGCTCTCCCTCGCCGACGGCGACCGACCAGTCCTGTTCGACAAGGCCTACATCTCCGGCGAAGCGGTCGAGATCTCTACCGACAGAGTTGCCGACTCGCTGCGGCTCAGCTTTCGGGTGCGATAACCGGGTAGTGTCCAGCGGAGCGGTTGACTTTGCCGCTTGCGAGGCTCGGGCCCGACCTCGCCCGTGGCGCGAGGGAGCCCGCTCGGCTCGCCCGCGGGTTACGCGGGGCCGATCCGTGGCGTGAGTGAAACCTGGCTTGTTACCTCGGCCTCAAGTGCCCTGATCCCGAACCAAAGCGGCCTCGTTTCGGAACACCTCGGGCGGGGGCCGCGCGGAGCACGAATTGGACGGGTCTTCGGGGGCTCCCCTTTCGGGACGGGCCGGGGCGGGCCGCCTCGACCACGAACCGCTGTCGGCGGGAGCGGGTCTACCGCGGCCGCCGCGGCTCCCAGCCGCCCGCGTTGTGAACCCCCACGGGGGCGCTGGCGGTGATGGTGGCGGCGGCGCCCGGCGGCTCACCAGCGCGGCGGCAAGGCCGATCCCGACGACGGCAAGGAGGGCTATCACGGTCCAGTGCCCATCGTCCTCCCCGGAGGGCGCGCCGCTCGCCGGGTGGTCGCGGACTACGTCCGCTGCGGCAAGGTCCGCTCCGGCCGGAGCGGCAAGGCGGTGGAGCCCGTCGGTGCCGGTGACTACGACCCCCGACCGCCGGAGCTGGCGGAGCCGGTGGCGGGCCGTCCGCTCCGGGATGGCCAGGCGGGCCGCGATGGCCGCCGTCGGCAAGGGTCCATCGGCAAGGAGCCGGCAGATCGCCGCATCGGTGGCGTGGACGGGGGGATCAGCCATCGGTGCCGCCTCCGGGCGCAGGGTCGGTGGCGAGGAGGCGGGCGAGGGTGGCCGTCCCGATCCCGAGCCGGCGGGCCGCTTGCCGCCGCGAGAGCCGACCGGCGGCAAGGTCCGGCTGGACCCGCTTCCACCGGCCGGCAAAGCCGGCCCGGGCGGTGACCGGCGGTCGGCCGATCTGTTTGCCTTGTCGGGCCGCGTGGCGCATCCCTTCGCGGACCCGGTCGGCGATGAGCTCGCGCTCCATCTCGGCGACGGCGGCAAGGATCGTGAAGACGAGCCGCCCCGTCGCCGACGTCGTGTCGAGCTCGGGCTGGGTGAGGGCGGCGAAGCCGACCCCGGCGTGGTCGAAGTCCCGAAGGGTCGCCAGGGCGTGGAGCGTTGAGCGGAAGGCCCGGTCGAGCTTCCAGACCAGGACCCGGTCGACCCGCCGCCGGGCGACGTCGGCGAGCAGGCGCGCCCACGCGGTCCGGTGGGTGAGATCGCCGGCGGCAGCGGTGTCGACGTATTCCACGGTGTCCCAGCCCCGCGTCCTGACGTAGTCGCGCATGGCGTCGAGCTGGAGCTCCGGGTCCTGGTCCTTGTCGCGGGTGCTCACCCGAGCGTAGAGGGCGACCCGGACGGGGCGACGAATCATGCCGACCCGAGCTTGGCTTTCGCCGCGCGGAGCGCCGCCGGGGCGATGTCGCAGCCGATCACGTGCGCGCCGCGTTCGCGGGCACCGACCAGGAGCGCCCCACTGCCGACGAACGGGTCGAGCACGACGTCGCCCGGGCCGATCCCCGCGATCCGGGCCAGGACCCGCCCGAGCTCGTCGGGCTTCTGGGTCGGATACCGGCCGGCCGTCCCCGGGCCGACCGCGCTGACCGCGACGAGGTCGACGCCGGTCAGGGTGCGCGAGCCCGGGAGCAGGCCGACCAGGACGAACTCCGTCTGATGGCGGAGGCCGCCCCCGAGGCCCGGGAAGCGGCGATCCCAGGTGATCGTGCGCACCCGCGCGAAGCCGGCCCGCCCCAGCGCCCCGAGCGCGTCGTGGAGCCCCTCGCCGTTGGTCATCACGAACGCGACGCCATCGGTGCGGAGCTTACGCCGCGCGACCGCCAGGATGCGCCCGATCTCCGGCCAGCTGAGCCCGCCCCGGAACCAGCGCTGGAGGTGCGAGCCACTTCCCCCCTGGCGGTTGACGCTGGTGTAGGGCGGGTCGGTCAGCAGGACGCTGATCGAGCCCGCCGGGATGGCCGCCAGGGCCCGCTCGGCGGGCATCCGGTACAGCCGCGCTCGGCCCGGCGGGTGCGCCCCCCGTGGCCTGGTGTCCTGGCGGGTCATCGGGCTCCCCCTGCTGCGGCCGCGAGGGCTGCGTCGAGCGCCGCGGCGAAGGCCACCATGGCCCGGTTCTGCCGCCGAGCGGCCGACGCCGACGCATTCCACGCGACCAGGGGGCTGCGGATCCGGAGCGGCTCGCCCCTGGGCAGGGTCATGGCGTGGCGTCCGCCCCGTCGTCGGAAACCAGCGCGTTTTGCGAATTATGCGAACTATGCGAACTATCTGGGCCGGCCCCGATCAACTCCCCCGTTTCAGACTGCGAAGAATCTGCGAAGAATCTGCGAACTATCTCCGGGGCCGCTGGACCACCGTTGAGATTCTTCGCAATGCCCCGAAGGGCTGCGGGGGGCTCATTCGTGCTCAAAGACGGTGGGTTCGGAGATCCTTCGCATAATTCGCATAGTTCGCACTCCCCTATAGCATTCCGCGCGAGGTCGAGGTACGCGGGCCGCCGGGGGCGAAGCCCGGCGAGGGCCCGGTACCGGGTCGCCGGCCGGCTCTTGGTGGTCTCCTTCTCCTCGGTCACCGCGCCGTGCTCGATCAGCGTCTTTAGGACCCGGGCCAGGCGGGCGGCCTCCCAATGCCGATCGAACGCGGCGTGTAGCTCGCTGGTGGTCAGGCCACGCGAGACTCCCTGGAGCTGGCCCAGGACGGCGTCGGCGTCGGGGTCGCCAAGCTCGGCCCCGAAGATGCATAGCACGGATTCCTCGCAGTACGTCCACACCGCGAGGGCTGCGAGCAGGTGCGCCGGCCGGATCGCCGTGTCTCCATCGAGTAGGGCGTAGATGAGCCCGAGCCGGAGCACGTGGGCTTCTCCCCGGGCCACCATCTCGCCCGCCAGGCCGGGCTTGGCGTCGCTGAGCGTGGGGTAGACGGCGTCCCAGATCCGGAGGGCGTCCCGGTCGAGGTCGAGCTCATCGGCGCCCTTGGCGTGTTCCAGCGCTTTGTGGAGCTTGGCGGTTAGGTCGGCCATCCCCGGCGGGCGGGACCCGCGGGGCAGATACCGGGCGCGCCTGACCAGGCCCCACAGGAACCGGTTCCCGAAGCCGTTCGCCATCTCCGTCCGGGCCATGTAGCGGGCCAGCTCGGATCGCGTGATGTGGCCGACCACGCTGACGTGGTTCGTCCCGGCGCGCGCGGCGGCCCGGCTTCGCTCGCTCACCAGCGCGTCGAGCGGGCGCCGATCCCATGCGTCACGCAGGATCGGACTCAGTGATGACCCCTCTCGCTCGATCCGCCGCAGCGTGGTGGCGAGTTCCGATTCGAGCGCGAGCAGGCGCTTGTCGGGTTCGCCCTCGTCCTCGACCTTACCGTCCTTCTCGATCCGGTCGCGCATCTGCCAGATGAGGCCCTCGCCGCTCGACAGGCCGGTCTTGATGCGCCCGACCCAGACGGGGTCGACAGTGTCGAACGCGCGGCGGATGCGCCGCTCGGCCGTGCCCTTCCGGGACTTGGACGTGGCTCCCACGATCGCCACGTACTCGTTTGCGCCATGCTCGGTGTCCTCGACCATGACGTGCGGACGGAGGCCGGCCGCGTTCCCGAAGAACGTGAGCAGGTGGAATAGCAGCGCGATGGGGTCGGCTTCCGTGGTGGGCTCGATCCTGTGGACGATCTCGCCCGCGAGGCCGTGGTAGGCCGCTTTGTCGATCGGGTCGGGCCAGGCCATCTCGAGCGCGGCCGGTTCCTGATTGGGCCCCGGCAGCGGTGCCGCCGTGATTGCGCCGCCCTCCGGGTGGAACGGCTCGCCCGCCTGCTGCGACCGCGCAGGGGTGTCCGGATCCGCCCCGAGTCCCGCAGCGGGCTCGGGCAGGGCGGTCGCATTCGCGCTGGCGTCACGGAGGCGCTCATAGAATCGGTCCGGATCCGCGAGGTAGAGCGCCGACGGATCCTTGGCCCCAGGGAGGTCGACGACCATCACCCGCGCCGCGATCGACGATCGCGCGACGGCATCGAGGAGGGTCCGGCCACCGGCGTCGCCCTCGTCGATCACGTAGACGAGCGGGATCCCGGTTTGGATGAGCTCGTCGGCCATCGCGGCGCTGAACGTCGATGCGCCGGGGACCCCGACGGCCGGGAAATCGGCGCGCCAGAGCGTCCAGCAGTCGCTCTCGCCCTCGACGAGGAAGAGCGACGCCGGCGTGTTCGTCTCGACGAGCCGATCGAGCCCATAGAGGCGGTCGGCGCGATCACCCTTGCGCCAGCGGAACCGGTCGCCCTCGAGGGCGACGCGGTAGCGGAGTCGAACGAGCTGGCCGCCGGCATCGCGGTAGGGGATGGCGACGGCGGCCCGACCGAAGTACCGCTCGTCGCGCAGGCCGAGCCCCTTGAGGAACTCGATGGGTAGACCCTTGGCTTGGGCGAGCTCGGGCAGGGTGAGGCCAGACGTCTCGCGGGCGGTCATGACCGACCATCTCCGGCTTCGGCCCCCAGCCGTTCGAGGCGGCGGGCGAGCAA
This sequence comes from Chloroflexota bacterium, assembly GCA_021801545.1. Taxonomy (GTDB): domain Bacteria; phylum Chloroflexota; class Limnocylindria; order Limnocylindrales; family CSP1-4; genus JAKAHU01. Next base: position 12,712 of record JAJYXX010000383.1, read on the forward strand.
GGTGGCGAGGTGGCGGGCCATACGAGTCTCCCGCCTGAACTCGCCGAGCTCGGCGCGCTTGACGAGCTGGCGGGTAGCTGCGAGCGCCCGCTCGAGCTCGTGTCGGCGCTGCCGCAGGCAGGCCGGTCCATGGCGGTGGGGAGAGGGGTGGCGGCGGCTGCTAGACTGCGGCCGTCGGTGTTGCGAGTCCATGTCGCATCTCCGATCTGGCCGCCGCGGTCAATCTCACTGACGCGGCGGCCTCATGCTGTGTGGGGAGATCGAGGGCCAGTTGAGCGGGCCCGCCCGAGACGGCCGCCGGCGTCACACTTCCGGCACCCCTGGCCTGTGACCCTCGCGCGCTCCGTTCCGCGGCCCTCGCCCCGCGGACGAGGCGCTGGCGGCACGCTGCCGAGCAGGTCCGCCGGTGCGGGCGCGAGCCGGCCGGCAGGGGACCCTGACAGGCGATGCAGAGGCGCGGGCGCGCCGGCTCGGCCGAGCCGGTGGCGCTGGTCGCGGCCATGTCGCTGGCGACGACGCCGTGGCCGTTGAGGAGCTCGGCCAGGCGGGCCGCCTCGCGCGGCCGCTCGAAGGTCGGACCGACCAGTTCACGCCGGCGGCCGCCCTCTAGCGCGAAGCAGACTCGGTACGTCGTCCGGCCGCCCCGGCCCGCCGGCAGGCCGTTCGAGAGCCGGTCCCCGGGCTGGTGGTCGGCGACGCAATACGCCCGGGCCGGGCCAAAGGCGTCGACGGGAACCGGGATCGAGGCGGCCAGGTCGGCGTGCCCCTGGGCGCTGGCGGCTGGGAGAAGGTCAGCGCCCATTGTCCACGTCCTCGGGAGCGACGGGCTCCGGGCTGGAGAGCCAGGGGCGCTTGGCGCGTCTGCGGGCGGCCGCATTCTCGGCCCGGGCAATCTGGCCGCGGTACGCCAACCGGGCGAAGTAGAGGCGCCGGAGGTATTCGACCCGCCGGGCGCGCTCGATCGGATCGAGCTTGCCCTCGGGGTCGGCGGCGTCGACCTCGCGCTCGAAGCGGGCGAGGAAGGCGGTGCGACCCGGCGCGGTTGTCACGCGCGGATCGTGGCGCGCGTGGAGGGCGAGGGCGCCCAGCCGGGCGCGGCTTCTGGCGAGCTCGGGAGTCAGCTTGGGCATATACAGGCCTCCGCCCCGCACGGATCGTGCAGTGGCTAACGTCCCCGTACGCGACGGAAGGACTGAGGCCCGGTCCCAGCTCAACTATTCGTGGTGGTGAGAGAACCCGCCGAGGGTTCGCCCGAGCTGGCTCAGGAATCGCCTAGAACAGTCGTTCTATCCTAGAACGTGGCGCGAGTGTAGCCATGCTCTGCGCACCGCGTCAAGCGGGATGCTCGTCGAGGCGCCGCAGCTCCTCCGCGGGCAGCGTGCCGTCGACCCGGCATCGCGCTCGACAGTCGGGACAGGTCACCACGAACGGCAGCGCCGCCTTCTTGCCGCTCAGGGCGAGGCTCCAATAGGGGCCACCTTCGCGGGCCCGGTTCAAGGCGTGGCGGCCCACTCGGGCGGGATCGCCCACCGATGCCAGGACAGGGATGTGCCGATGGAGCGGCGTCGGCACCGGCACGCCCGGCGTCGGCGACTGACGCCGGACCGCCTCCGGCAGCCCGAAGCTGAGCGTCCCATCCGGGAGCACCGGGAGCGGGATGAGCTCACGGCCGAGCTCGACCCGCTCCACGCCATAGCCGGAGACCCGGTAGCCGTGCGCCGGGTCGAGGTATTCCCGGAGCGTCTGCCGTCCGATCGTGCGGCGGCCTCGTGCGCCCACCTCTCGGCGCCGCTGCTCGCAGCTCGAATTGGGACAGGCGAACTTGCGTCGCCACCGGTGGAGGAGCTGGCTCTCGATCGGGGTGGGCTGACCGAAGATGGCCAAGGGGTACGTGGTCATCACAACCGGTCCGCTGGGCTGCGGTAGGCCGCGCGGGCGCGCTCGTCGGCGAGACTCGCCCCATAGCGCCGGAGCATCTGCGGCGAGCGCCAGCCGGCGAGCCGCTGGAGGTCGCCTTCCTGCCCACCGTCGGCCAGGTACTCATGGGCGAACGTGTGCCGGAACTGGTGCGGGTGGAGGCGGGAGAGTCCGGCCGCGGCGCAGCGCTTGGCGATCATCTGGGCAAACGCGCCCGGGGTCAGCGGCCCGTCTTGGCCGAGCCAGAACGCATCCGACGGCGCATGCCGGTGTGCGCGACGCAGGCGAAGGTAGCGATCCAGGGCCACGGCGGTCCGGGTCCCGAACCTCACGGCCCGGGTGTGACCGCCCTTGCCGGTCACGTAGGCCAGTCGCTCGCGCAGCTCGACATCGGCGACGCGCAGCCCGGCGACCTCGCCGCGGCGGATCCCGGTGTCGAACATGACGAGCAGGATGGCCGTGTCGCGGCGGTCAACGTAGTCGCGCCCCTCGGCCGTCTTGAGCAGCTTGCGGAAGTCGGCGACGGGGATGACCGGGACGGGCGTCTCGGGGACGCGCGGCGGCTTCATGCGCTCCATCGGCGAGCGGTCGATCTCGTCTTCCTCGACGGCCCACTTCCAGAACTGTTGGAGGGCGCGAAACTCGAGCGAGAGCGTCGCCGGCTTCACCTGGTCGCGCCGGCGGGCGAAGTAGGACTCGACATGCTCCCGCTTCACGCCACGCGCGCCGGTCGGCATGCCCTGAGCCTCGAGGTGGGCGATCAGGGCACCCAGGGCCGCCAGGTAGATCCGCGCCGTCTTCTCGGCCCGGGACGCGTCGAGGTGGAGCGCGAACGACTCGCGTAGAGTGTGGAGCGCGTCAGGCACGTACGCGGAGGTCGTTTCGGTGGCCATGGCACCCTCACTGTTAGTCGCTCAGTATAGCGGTATGCTAACAGTAGCTGCCCGGTCGACCGTCGTCAATCAGCCATATTCGTGCGTGAACTGAGCAGCCAACCACGTCCCCGTAGCTCAGCGGACAGAGCAACCGCCTTCTAAGCGGAAGGTCGCAGGTTCGAATCCTGCCGGGGACGCCAAGCACAGCCACGGCGGGTCCGGGCTGCTGCCGGGCGGCGACCAGAGCGCACGCGCCGGCGGGAGCTCGATCGTCTGTCTTGTCGCCCTCCGTCGCCATCCGGGTGGTACCCGTGGTCGGACCAAAGTACGGCTTGTTGGGGCGATCGAGCGACCGCTACGCTCCCCTCAGCAACAGGCCGGACTCCACCAGTAACCACCGCTGCGTGCAGCAACGACGGCTGCATGCGGTGGCTCGAGCAGTGTTTCAGCGAGGCGATCCATGGCATCGATGGCCATCAACGAACTGGGACCGATGCTCACCGCGAGTGAGGTCGCCCAGATGCTCCATCTTCACGTCAACACGGTGAAGCGGCTCGGCGATCGCGGCGAGCTGCCCTTCTATCGTGTCTGCAAGCGGGGCGATCGGCGGTTCCGGTTGGAGGACGTGATGGCGTTTCTGGCTCGGAACAGGTAGACAGGTAGCTGCCGGCCCGTTCGACAGATCTCTCGTCCCGCCAGCGTCCCGTCAGCAATCGGCGGCCGGACGAGCGAACACCGTCGCCCGAACACCGTCGCCCGTCAGATTCCGGCTGTCTCCCCGTTGTGGGGCAGTGAGCGAAGGGCCGATCCGAAGATCGACAGCGCCTCGCCGATCTCGGCCGATGTCACATCGAGTGGCGGGATCCAGCGAATGACGTTGTGCTCCGTGCCGCAGCTGAGGATCAGGAGCCCCTCGTCGGCGCAGAGCGCGCGGACCGCCTCGCACGTCGCGCCGTCCGGTTCGCGGCTCGTCCGGTCTTTCACGAACTCGACCCCGATCATCAACCCGAGGCCACGCACGTCGCCGATCCGGGTGTCCCGGGCCTCGATCGCCCGCAGGCCGGCCATCAGCTCCTGGCCTCGCTCGGCCGCGTTCGCGACGAGCCCCTCGCGCTCGATCGTCTCGAGGACCGCGATCCCGGCCGCACAGGCGACCGGGTTGCCGCCGAACGTCGTCCCGTGGGCGCTCTTGCCCCAGCGATCCTGCAGCTCGCGGCGGGTGACGATCGCCGACAGGGGCAGGCCGTTCGCGATCGCCTTGGCCAGGCAGACGACGTCGGGCACGACCCCGGCCTGCTCGAACGCCCACATCCTGCCCGTCCGCCCGAAGCCGGCCTGGACCTCGTCGGCGACGAGCAGGATCCCGTGCTCGTCGCAGAAGCCGCGGAGGGCGCGCAGGAACCGCGGCGGGGCCGGGACGTAGCCGCCTTCGCCCTGGACGGGCTCGATGACGATCGCGGCGATGCTCTCGGCCGGGATCGAGCTCGTCGTGAGCTGGCGCAGCTGGCGCAGGCTTTCCTCGACCGCTCGTTCCTCGTTGCCGCCATGCTCCCGGTAGGCGTTCGGGAAGCCGGTCAGGTAGACGCCCGGCAGAAGTGGTTCATAGCCCAGGCGGTAGTTGATGTTCGAGCTCGTGATCGAGGCGGCGCCGAAGGTTCGACCGTGGAACGCTCCCCGGAAGGCGACGATCCCCGGCCGGCCGGTCACCCGGCGGGCGAGCTTCAGGGCGGCTTCGATCGCCTCCGAGCCCGAGTTCAGGAAGAGGACGGTGTCGAGCGGGTCCGGCATGACGGCGGCGATCATGTTCGCGAGCCGGACGGTCGGCTCCGCGTAGCCCATCGCCGTGCAGGGCGCGATCAGCTTGTCGACCTGCTCGTGGATGGCCCTCGTGACGGCCGGGTGGTGATGGCCGAGCGCTGACACGGCGATCCCGTTGGCGAAGTCGAGGTAGGCCCTGCCACTGGTGTCGTACAAGCGGTGGCCCTCGCCGTGGCTCCAGCTCCGCTCGAAGTAGCGGCCGAGGATCGGCGACGAGTGGGCGCTGGCGAGTTCGGCGAGGTCGGTGGCGGGGGTCGCGTCGAGCTCGACGCCGGTCCGCTCCTGGGCGAGCGCGTCCATCGGTGGTCCTCGGGCTGTGGCTGGGCGTAGTTGGTCGGGGCGGGAGACGCCCGCCGAGTATACGGGTCCGCGCGATCGGGGCGGACGTCTCGTCCGACGGGAAAGCGGCTGCTCGACGCCGGCCCGGGTCGTAACCGCCCCGGTGCATCGCCCTTGCCCCTGGTCCCGGCGCCCGATCGTCCGCCCGATCGTCGGCCCGGATCAGCTCCGGGAGCCTGACTTGAGGGCGGCGAGGCGCGCCTCGACCTCGAGCTCGTTCTCGTCGCTGTCGAGCGCGGCGAACTGTTCTTCGAGCGACGAGGACGCGACCTCCTCCATCCCGCGGGCCATCGCCTCCTGGCGACGGATCCGTTCCTCGAACCTGGAGAGCTCGCTCGTCGGATCCATCACCGAGACGTTCCGGAGCGTCTGCTGGACCTGTGTCTGGGCCTGGGCCATCTTGGCGCGGCTGACGAGCTCGTCACGCTTCTGGACGAGCTCCTCGCGCTTCACGCGCAGCTTGTTCAGCCCGTCCTTGAGCTTGTTCACGAGCTCGGTCTGCTGGGCGATCTGCGTATCGAATGTGGCGACCTGCTGCTCGAAGCTGATCTGCCGGCGAAGGGCGAGCTTGGCGAGCTCGTCAAATCGGCCGGCCTCAGCACCGCTGCCGGCTGCCCGCAGCTCTTCGGCCTTGCGCGACGCGGCGGCGGCCTTGCTGCCCCATTCGGTCATGGCCTCGCGGGCTTCCTTCGCATCGTCCTCGAGGAGCCGGAGGTTGCCGATCGTCTGGGCGACGGCTTCCTCGGCCTCGGCCATGTTGCTCGTGAAGTCCCGGATCAGCTGGTCCAGCATCTTCTCGGGGTCCTCCGCGCTGTCGAGCAGCGCGTTGACGTTTGCCCGGACGAGCTGGCCGATGCGCCCGAGGATCGAGGTCTGTGCCATGTCGTCGCTCTCCTTTGCGAT